>JAYEJL010000143.1:0-38934 GCA_034660555.1 Thermotogota bacterium | reverse complement strand
AAAACTATTCGCAACTATCTTAACTTCATCACTTTCATGTTGATACTCATCAATAAATAACAATCCTATAATCGATAAAGACCCTGTTAAAGCACCTCATACGCTTTCTATCTGCGTTCCTCCTCCAAAAGGCAAAGCCTTCAGTGCTTGAGGTTTAAGATCAATACCGTATCTTTCTCTTCCTACCAAAAGCATGATTTCACCGCAATTGTATTCCACATTTGGATATCTATAAATTCTAACTGCTATGTTATCAAGCAAAAAAACCACTCCTTCCTCAATTCACTTTATATTTTAAAATTAAGTAAAGGTATAATCTTAAATATATTATCTCACGTTGCACAATAATGATAATCTAGGAGGTAGAAATAAATGGAAACCATCGAACTTATTCTTCGTTTGGTAGCTGCAACTCTCGCGGGAGCTTTCATAGGATATACAAGAGAGAGAATTCAAAAGCCAGCCGGGCTCAGAACACATGCTTTGATTTCCGTAGGTTCAGCATTTTTGACTCAATTATCAATGGGGGTTTTCTTTACTGGTGAAGTTGGAGATCCTGGCAGGGTAACAGCTCAAATTGTTTCCGGTATTGGATTTCTTGGTGCAGGAACAATTTTAAAGAAAGGTTTTTCCGTAAAGGGGTTGACAACAGCAGCGACACTCTGGGTAACTGCATCTGTAGGTATAGGCTTTGGTGCGGGCCAATACCTTCTAGCAAGCGTTGTTACAGGTTTCGTTTTGTTTATTGTGGTTATTTTTAGAAGGCTTGAGTTTGTTGCACTATCTTCTAAGAAAGAGAAAATAGTTATCGCAACAGAAAACAATCGTAAAATGGTCGGGAAAGTTTCAAAATGGCTGGATAAAATGGATATTTCTATCTATACTCTTGAGGTTGAATCTGAAGACGACGAGATGTCCATAGTACTTATTATGAGCCACGAAGATGCCCAAAAATTGCAGGATAATCTCTCCGGTTTAACAGAAATCTCAGGAGTAATATCCGTCGATTTAGAGTAGGTTACATAAATTAAATAATTATTTCTTTATAACCATTATATCCGGGCGACGTATTGTCATACCGTTAACATTGAAATCTATACATGGCCATCGGGTTTCTTGCGGATAAGAAATTATATCGATATCATTTTTCTCTATGATGGCGGTGTCCTCTGATTTAGTTCCCGTTATTGTTGGATTCCATGCAATTGCATTGTTTTCCATAAGCTCATACTCGTTATTTGGAGTAGCTTTAATTTCTCTTGAGTTATAACCTGCCAGACCTCCCTGGTGATGAAGCTTCCATTCATCGTTTCTTCCTATATTTTTATAAGCAGAGATTACATCTTTAAAGACATCACCAAGTTTTTTACCCGGCCGTGAGCCTGATATAGCCACAGAATCGACATAACAGTTATTTCTGTGCTGGTTAATTATTTTCTCGTCGTTTTCAAACAATACACTTCTTGTTGTTGAAAGAATTAGTCCCTTCTTTCTTGCACAAATGCTTACAAACACTTTTCTTCCAACCGGAACCTCTCTCGACAGGTTATGTCTGTATAGATTTGAACTTTCATCGCCAAAAACTATTGTAAGTAGTGGTTCTATTCCTTCTCTGGCCAATCGTGAATAGATTTTTCCCTGGATTCTCAATTCAGTCATTTCAGGTGTTATCAACTGCATTTCTTCATATAAGATTCTGTCGCAGGTTGACCCTAGTTTTTTATAGTTATCTATTTCTATTTCTGAGAGAATGTATCTCATAGGAGAAATCTCTTCGTAAACATTTTTTGTTCCATAACGACCGGTATCTGAAATTAAATGATCAAAGGATGTAATTTTATTTAAAGCTGTGTATTCACCTTCCCACCAATCATAGACAATGATTTCAAAATAATCATGCAATTCTTCAGGTACTTCTTCTTCAAATAATCGTTCTTTCTCAATGTTATCTACCAGAAAATATGGCTTATTTGGATTAATGAGTATAGATGCAACACTCTCATTCATATCAAGAGTAATATGACCTCTTGCACCAAAGGTTAGCCAGGAGAAATTATCCGTTTTACTTAATAAAAGGGCTTTCGATCTGTTCTTAAGAATTATTTCTTTTAGTTTATTTATTCGTTCTTCAAAACATTTCCTGATGTCCATGTTTATTCATCTCCTTCCTCTTTGCTTAATTATAACCCCCATAAAAAAGTGACGATTTCTCGTCACTTAAATGATAATAAAAAAAGGAGGAATTTTGTGAAACTGTTAATCAGCAACTATTATTGATAATGAAATCCATTAATTCATTAAATTTCGAAAAAGCAATACAGGTTACCGTATCTGCTCCACCATAATAAATCGCAATTTTATCTGATGGAGGGTCAACAAGTGCCGCACATGGGAATACAACATTCGGTACATCGCCCACACACTCGTAATCCTCTCTTGGATTAAGCAGATAGGGCTTCGCCCTATAGATCACTTCCCAGGGTTTCTCGAGATCAAGTAAAGCTGCTCCAAAACTGTAAACAAAGCCGTTACACGAAGTAAGAACACCATGATAAATCATAAGCCAGCCTTCTGTTGTTTCTATTGGAGTCGGGCCAGCACCTACCTTGGTCGATTGCCAGCCATCAGCCGGGGCCATAACATGTCTATGACATCCCCAGTGAACTAAATCGTGACTCTCACTGTAGAAAACATCTCCAAATGGTGTATGCCCCGTGTCACTTGGTCTACTAAGCATTGCATATTTGCCATTTATTTTTCGTGGAAAAAGTACACCATTCCTGTTATATGGTAAAAAAGCATTTTCTTTTTGGTAAAACCTCTTGAAATCATTAGTATAACCAACACCAATTGTGGGACCATGATAACCATTACACCACGTAATATAATATCTATCTTCTAGCCAGCAAACGCGCGGATCATATGCATACTCGAACTTGCCAATTTCTTCATTCTCAGAAACAAAATTGATTCGTTCCTGTTCAATGTTCCAATCAATACCATTCTTGCTAACACCCGAGTGTAACTGCATATCTCTGGCTGTATTGTCGCATCTAAATACACCAGCAAAACCATCTTTAAATGGAACTACCGCACTGTTAAAAATACTGTTCGTGTTTTTTACAGCATTTCTATCTATAATAGGATTTCCTGAGTATCGCCAAATAACTTCAGATAATTCCCTTGGTCTGTCTTCCCAGGGAATATTTGGTAATGGTTCTCCTAACATTTGTCTCCCACTCATATTAAATAATCATCCCTTTTATACATATAGTTCATTTAATTTTTATTAAGTTCTCTTACAGTTTTTCTCTCTACTACCCTTGTTGGTAAAACCACATTTTTGAAAACACTTTTCTTACCCGTATTCAATCGATCTACAAGAAGCTGGGCAGCAATAGTTCCCATTTCTGTTCTCGGTTGAAATACTGTGGTCAAAGATGGAACAGTATAGGGTGCAAAGGGGGCATCATCAAAACCCATTACTGAGATATCAGCTGGGACTTCTAAACCAAGTTCATGCAAACCTCTCATAGAACCCATGGCAACATAATCGTTGCTACAAAATATGGCTGAAAACTTCTTAATATTAGATTTATTTTCCAAAATAGCAGCATACCCATGTTCCGCTTCAAAACCTGCTGCCTGACTCATTGTAACTTCCACATCCTTATGCCGTCGGAGAAATTTCTTTAATCCGTATTCTCTGTCCCTAGAAGCATAAACATTTGGTGCACCTCTGATATAATAAACGTCTCTGTGTCCTTTGTTATATAAATACCTCAATGCACTGTATGCGCCCATGACATTATCAATATTTACAGAATCAATTCTTACCTCTTCTAACGGATAATCCACCGCAACTACGGGTATTCCACTTTCAATAAAACGATCTATGTAATGTTCCTCACATTTTAAAGTACAAACAAGAATGCCATCAACCTTCCTGTTGAAGTATTCGTCAAGGATCTCTCTTTCTCGAATCGGTTTATCTTTGGCCAGTGCGATCATAACGTCAAAATCGTTACTAAAAGAGGCTTCGTATATTCCAGTGAGTATCTGGGGATAATGATAAGCTCTAATATTTGGAACAATAACCCCAAGTGTTTTTAGAAGGGTCCCGTTTTCGCCAAAACGGGGCCTGGGTTTATACTCAAGTTCTTTAATTGCTTTAAGCACTTTTTTCCTGGTTTCCTCAGCTACACTTTTGCTACCATTTATTACTCTTGAAACAGTGGCAATGGAAACGCCTGTTTTCTCTGCTATATCTCTTACGGTTACCATAAAATCACCTTGATTCATTTATTATTGGTATTTTCACGCTTGAATAAATCTAAAAGTCCTTTAAACTGTATTATACTCTTATTTTTTGCTATTTCTCTAAAAACATAGTAACTTGGTCTTGGAATAAAATGTTTATTTTCATAATCTACATAAATCAGTCCAAATCGTTTTGAATATCCTTCCGGCCATTCAAAGTTATCGGTCAAAGACCAATGGAAGTATCCTTCTATATTGCACTTTTCTGCCAGTCTTTCTACGACATCAAGATGAGTCAACAAGTAATAAGTTCTGTATCTATCTAAAGAATCAGCAACACCATTTTCTGTAATAAAGAGCTTTTTGTTGTATCTTTCATTAAAATTTATGATTATCTTTTCCAATCCTTCTGGATAAATTTCCCAGCCATTATCAGTAGTAATTCTTCCATCTCTGGAAAAGCCATTTGGTTGACAACTGTAACCATAACCAGGTAATGAATCCCACTGTATTTCCATATTTCCGATTTTTATAGGTTCATTTCGTCTCTTCACAACCATTCTGGTGTAGTAATTGATTCCGAGAAAATCACAGTATTCATTTACACTATCAAGGAAGTAGTAATTGTTAAATTTAAAGGCCTCTGTAGCTGTCTCATCACCATCGAACCATATAGTGGCGTATATCAGACCAACAGGTTTATCTGTTTTATTTTTCATTGCATTATAGGCTTTTATATGTGCCTCTATCTGATTATCCATAGCTTTAGACCATAAATCAGGAGCCACAATCGAAGGAGGAAAACCTGAATTGTTATTCAGATAACCCAGATTGGCAACAACATTGGGTTCATTCAAAGTTGACCAATAATCAACAAGATCATCAAATTGTTCCACAACAAATGTCGCATACTTTGAAAATTCCCGAACTATTGTACTATCTGTCCATCCAGGAGAGGTGAAATCCATTTTTCTGTTGACAGCCAATGGATCGTGAGCCCACAAAGGAAGTGTAAAATGATTAAGGTTTACCATTAATTTCATACCTTTTTCCTTTATGTCTTTCATTATCTTTTTATAATGATTAACAGCCTCGTAGTTGGCTATCTCAGATAACTTTTCGCCAGTTAATCCATATGTCTTTTCAGGAAAAATCCTTGACCACTCTACTCCAATTCTTAAAGCATTCATTCCAGCTTCAACTGCCAGCTGATGAAACTTTTCATAATTTTCCCAATAATCAGGACCGCATTCAGGATCATCCCCACTCAACATCCCACTAAATGCATTCAGGTCGTTTTTCGCCCAGACATACCAATCGTTTTTTTTGTCGGCAATATTTCTACCCATTTCGAACTGAAACCCCGATAAAGAAGCTCCCAGAAGAAAATTATCCCTGAACATTTTAGTTAACCTCCCCATAATGACAGCATGCCACAAAATGCTCTTCTTCAGCTTCTACCATCTCGGGGTTATTACATCCGCTATCTTTATTCTTAAACGGGCAGCGATCGTAGTAAACACATTTATTTTCTGTTTCCGCTTGTTTCGCCTTAAGCTCCAATTCAACTTTTTCCCATTTTTTATCAAGTCTTGGAACGGAAGCCATTAACATTCGGGTATAGGGATGAAGCGGATTATTAAAAATCTTTTCTGTTACTCCCGACTCAAGAACGCATCCTCTATATAAAATAATGGCTTTCTCGCTAATGTAATAACCAAGTGAAAGGTCGTGAGTAATGAACAGAATAGAAAGTCCCTTTTTCTTTAATTCGCCAAGTAGATTCAATACATCTATTCTTGTAGAGGCATCAAGCATACTTATAATTTCATCTGCAACCAAGAAATCTACATCAAGTAGAAGTGCACGTGCTATCAAGAATCTCTGAAGTTGTCCTCCGCTTAGTTGATGAGGAAATTTGTTTAACACATCCCCAGGATTTAAGCCAACATCATAGAGCGCTTTTTCAATTCTTTTGTTCCATTCTTTCGAGTTTATTTCAGGAAAGAACTCTTCTCTAATTATCCTGAAAATTCTATCAGCTTTGAAAATTGGATTATAAGTACTAAAAGGATCTTGAAAAACACCCTGAACGTTTCTATAGTATTCTTTAAGATCATTCCCTTTCAAAGTATTAATATTCTTTCCGTTATATTTAATCGTTCCTGAATCGATGGAAATTAATCGCAAAATCATCTTACCGATGGTACTCTTTCCACTTCCGCTTTCTCCAATGAGCGAGGCCACTTCTCCTTCTTTTAGCGAAAAACTGACATTATTCACAGCAACCAGCTTATTGCCTCCAAAAGCTCCTGTTTTATATACTTTTGAAACTTTATCGAGTTCAAGCATTTTTCTCAAACTCCTTCCAGCAGGCAACAAAATGTCCTTTTTCTACCTCGAGAAAAGGTGGTTCCTCAAGACATTTTTCATATGCCACAGGGCAACGTTCCCTAAATCGACATCCTGTCGGAGGATTTAAAAGATGTGGAGGCTTTCCAGGTATACCAGTCAGTCTTTTTTCTGAAAATTTAACACCCACATCTGGTAATGATGAGATTAGCAACTTCGTATATGGATGCTTCGCATTATTCACAATGATTTCAGTTGAAGCTTTTTCTACTAGTTTTCCCGCATACATAATCATAATGCTATCTGCAATTTGATAAAGTATCGAAATATCATGGGTAACAAAAATCAAACTTTTTACAATACCCCTATCTCTAAATTCCACTAGCATTTCAGCTACAGCTTTCTGTGTTGAGACGTCTAGTGCCGAAGTAATTTCATCCGCAATTAAAAGTGAAGGATTCATCAATGTTGAAAGGACCATGACCATCCTCTGCTTCATACCACCTGATAATTCAATAGGATACATATCAAGCACATCGTCCTTTAACTCTACAAGATCAAGTCTTCTCTTTAGCTCATTCTTAATTTTTCTAAATCTTGTTCCTCTAGATTCGACCAGTTCAGAGATCATCTTGCCTATTTTTCTTGTAGGATTCATAGCATTCATTGCGTATTGTGGAATAATAGAAATCTCCTTAAACCTATATTTGTTCATCTTTTTCATATTCCAGATTGGAAGGATATCACCGTCAAGGGATACTTCTCCTTCAACATAACGTAATGGAGGCTTGAGCAATATCATTGTGTTACTCAATGTTGATTTGCCACAGCCAGATTCTCCTGCAAGTCCCATTATTTCTCCATCTTCAACAGTAAATGTGGCTCCATCAAGAGCTTTTACATCACCTTTTAGTGTTTGGTAGTATGCTCTGAGATTTTTTATATCAAGGGCCATCTTCTCACATCTCCCTGAGTTTAGGATTGAAAACTTCATCAAGACCCACGTTCATTATATAGAGCGAAGCAACGATAGCTGTAATAACTAATCCAGGAGGTATAGCCCACCACCACATTCCAAGTTGAATCGCATTCCACAAAACTGCATTCTGCATAATTAATCCAAGAGAAATACCCTTTGTTGGTCCCAATCCGATGAAATCTAATGTTACAGCAGCCAGTATCGCGCCACCAAACTGAAGTATAAATGTCATAAACAAATAAGACATCATATTTGGTGCTATTTCGGTAAAGATTATGTTCAGAGGCTTTTTTCCACTCATTCTGGCAAGATCTACAAATTCCCTTTCTCTCAATGAAAATGTCTGAGCTCTAATGGCTCTTGCTGCCCAGGGCCAGGCAGTTAATCCTATGAAAATGCTTTCTATAAACACCCCTCTATAAGGAAGGTATGCTGCAAGAATTAAAAGCAAAGCCAGAGTTGGAATTACCGTAACAATATTTGTCAACATATTAAGTATTTCATCTATAATTCCACCACGATAGCCTGCAACGAACCCTACAAAAATACCAATAAGTGTACCCAATCCACCTCCAACGATTCCCACCATAAAGGTCGCCTTGAGGCCATACACAACCTGTGTAAAAACGTCCTGACCAAAAGTGGTTGTTCCTAGCCAGTGCTCTTTTGATGGCGACATATAACCAGGTCCCACATTATCCTGGGGATCATAGTCAGTTAACATTGGTCCAACAAACGTTAAAACTACGAAAAACAACAATATGAAAAGTCCAACCTGTAACCTTTTATTTCTAAGGGCAAAATATAATATCTCATTTTTCTTCTTTGGCTTCTTGACTTTATTTTCTAATTTTTTGTCTTTTTCTTTCATTGTGCCCCACCTTCCATACCTTTACGTGTTCTGGGATCAACAAGGACATAAATCACATCAATCGCGAAATTAGCAAGTAATACACCTATAATAATGAATAGAAAACATCCTTGTATCAAGAAATAGTCTTGATACTGTATTGCTTGAAGTAATAGATAACCAATTCCCGGATAGGAGAACACAATTTCAGTGGCAAGTGCTCCTGCAACTATCACTCCAAGCTGCAAAGCTAATCCTGTTATCTGAGGGAGCATTGCATTTCTAAAAGCATATTTTCTTACCAATTTTCTTGGAGCACCTAGAGCTTCAAGATAATGAGAATAATCAGCTTCCAGCTCATAGATAATCATATTTCTCATTCCAATGGCCCAACCACCAAATTGGACTAAAAATAGAGAAGCAAAAGGTAAGAACCAGTGTTTTATAAAGTCCCAGATAAACTCCCATGTAAACGCAGGTGAAATAGCGTAACTGTATGCTCCAGCAATAGGAAATATATCAAGCACAACACCAAATGACCATGCAAGGATAATACCAAGCCACATATAAGGAGTAGCAGTAAGCACATACCATATAGGTAGAACTGTGTTGTCAAGTTTCTTGGTTCGAGCTGCAAAGGCACCAAACTTGTTGCCCGTAATCCAACTAAGCATTATTGCTGGAACTAAAAGAAGGATGTCGTAAGGAACAGCATTCATAATTACTTTCATCACGGGTTCCGGAAATAAATAAACACTTGTCCCGAGATCGCCATGAAACAGAGCATTCCAGAAATTCAAATACTGTTTCCATAGCGGTTGATCAAGTCCAAAAGCTTTCGTAAGATAACCATACATAACTTCAGCCGCTTCAGCTCGCACCGAGACTCTCGACAAAAGATTCTGAATGGGATTTCCAGGCATAAATCGAGGTATTAACCAATCAATACTTACAGCAAATACGAAGGTTAGAATATAAATAAATAGCTTTCTCCTAAAGTATCGATTCACAGCATATCCTCCTAAAAAATGACTTAGAAAAAACGCCCCCCCAATTGGAGGGGCGAAGCATCAAGAAAAGCTTATTTTGCTTCAAGATCACAAAGCATGTAAACTCCACCAAGCTGCCATTTGCCTGCCCATGTAGTTGGATAACTTACCGGTCCATCTTCTGATGGCCAATTTGTCCATACATCAGTGCTAGCCTGGAACCACATACCGTTGTACCATAAAGGAATTGATGGCATATCCTTCAGGAATATTTCCTGAACCTGTGAGAGAATTTCCTGCGCCTCTTCATGTTTATCCATAGGAGTTCTGTTGAACTCATGGAGTAATTCTTCGATCTCTGGATTGTCATATCTGCCGAAGTTACCAGAAGTCATCCTTTCACGTAATGGATAGAATAACCAGTGATAAAGTGTCCAGACGGTATTACTGATATTTGAGTTGAAGTTATTAATCGCCATATCAAAATCTCCGCCATAGAGCTCATCCTGGTACCTTCCATAGTCAGGGAATAAAGGTTCTGCATTAATGCCAATTTCATTGAAATTTCTTGCAATGATCTTGATTGATTCCATCCAGTCTGTCCAGCCAAAAGGAACAATTATAGAAACCTTTATCTCCGAGCCATCTGGGGCTTCAAGAAAGCTGTCTCCATTGATATCCTTATATCCTGCTTTTGCAAGAATTCTTCTCGCTTCAGGAGGATCATAACTGAATCCATATTTATCAACAACTTCTTCATCATAATACTGCATCCATGCATCAATTGGTAGATAACCAAGAGAATTCGATGTTAACACCTGGTTTTCGAATACTCTCTCTGCAATATCATCAGAATTAATAGCAAAGGCAAGAGCTTTCCTAAATTCTGGATCATCTAGAGGTTTCCTGGTCGTATTCAGGAATAAGAAAGCGGTGTTATCTGACAACATGTATGGTGGTTCATCGTAGAATGTATGCATATTTGGATAAGCCTGCACCAATCTTGGTACTCCAGGTAGGAAGAAATTACTGATGTCAAGTTCACCTTTAAGTATCATTCCTAATGCCACACTGTTGTTGTTAACGGCTATATAAACTATCCTTTTTGGTCCAGGTTTCAAACCAAGTTGATCAGTGGCCCACCAATTTTCATTTCTGATAAAAATCTGCCTGTCCTGACCATGTGATTCTGTTAAGTAACAGCCTGTACCAATAGGATTTTCATTGGCACCTGAAAGAATTTCTTCCTCCGTTTTCTCTGACCAAATGTGTTCAGGAATCATTGGAAGCTGCCATAGATTGTATGACCATTCGTGGTATAAAGGTTCTTCAAAATGGAACTTCAATGTGTAAGCATCCACTTTCTCGACTTCCTTCAACCATTCCCACATAGTGCTGTAATGAACGCCTGGATACTTGTCTGCAATATCAAAAGTAAACTTTACATCATCTGCATCGAACTTTTCTCCATCCGTCCATTTGATGCCTTCTCTTAATTCAAGCTGGTAAGTATTTTCATCCAGCCATTCTCCGTTAACTGCAAGCCAGGGTTCAAGCTCATTTTCAAATGGATTGTACATATACAATGTTTCATAAACCAGGCCTACTACACCAGTCATAGCACTCCACGGTGTTATGGGATTCCAGTTCGTCGGCGGTCCCCAAAGTCCGCCGCCGGCGAAAAGTGTTTCATTCCTTTCGTAGGTTTGACCAAAGGTCATACCCACAATCAGAAGCAAAGCAAGCATCGCCAGTATTACCGTACGGCGCATATAATCACCCCTTTAAATGAATTCCCCGAAGGGTTACAATTATATAATACAGTGTAACTTGTTACATGCAATATACATTTTCACGCAATTATTTGTGATTTACTGAAAATTTTTACAAATATAGATATCATTTTGCTTATTAGCAAAAAAACCAGTATAAGATGAGCATATTGTAGTTTTTTGACCAATTCACAATTACATGTATACTTAAAAGGAAAGATAGTTGTTTGTTAGGAGGCTGAACATGATAGATTTTTTCGTTGATTTTTTCATTTCGACTGGTCTTTCTAAAGACTTATCGTACATTTTTGCAAATATTATCAGCTTTACGATCATCCTTGCAATCGGTTATGTTTCAAAGCTTATCTTTAGAAAATTGGTTATGGAACCAATTTCATTAATTGTCAAAAAAACCAAAAACAAATGGGACAACGCATTTGTTGAAAGAAGGGTGCTTGATCGACTTTCATATTTTGTACCTATAATAATCATATATTCCTTTTCAGGTTTGTTCCCGGAAATTCAATTATTACTCGAAAAAACAACTATCTGTATCATGTGGATTATTGGAGCACTGGTTGTTAGTTCCATAATTGACAGTGCTGTAGATATTTACAGAACATTTGAAGTATCTCGTCAGAGACCAATAAAAGGTTACATGCAGATCATTAAGATTGTTGTTTATGCAATAGCTATTATAATGATCATTTCAATACTATCTGGTGTATCTCCTCTAGGATTATTAGGTGCAATTGGAGCAATGTCAGCTGTCCTAATCCTGGTTTTCAGAGACACTTTGCTTGGTCTTGTAGCAAGTTATCTTATAACGAACGAAAATATGGTTAACATTGGTGATTGGATATCTATGCCGAAGTACAATGCTGATGGTAGTGTAATTGACATCTCTCTTCATACAGTAAAGGTGCAAAACTGGGACAAGACCATTGTAACGATACCAATTTATGCAATGGTTTCAGATTCTTTCCAGAACTGGAAAGGCATGACACAGACTGGCGGTAGAAGAATAAAGAGAGCAGTGTATATTGATATGAAAAGTATTAAGTTTTGTACAGAAGAAATGCTAAAAAAGTTTAGCAAAATCCAGTACATAAAGGATTACATTAAAAGGAAAAAAGAAGAAATTGAAGAACATAATAAAAAAATAGATGTCGATACTTCTATACTTGTTAATGGCAGACATTTAACCAATATTGGAACATTCCGAGCTTATTTGAGTGAATATCTAAAAAATCATCCAATGACACGCAAAGATATGACCCTTATGGTGAGGCAACTTGCTCCTACGGAACATGGTATACCAATTGAAATATATGCTTTCAGTAAAGATATTCGCTGGGAATACTATGAAGGCATTCAATCAGATATTTTCGACCATATTCTGGCAATTGTTCCCGAATTTGAATTAAGAGTATTCCAGAATCCTTCGGGATATGATTTTGAAACATTAACTACAAAAATAAAAGAAGAAAAAAAGTAGAAGATTCTATATATATTAAGCATTTTCATTTTTTCATCATTCAAATATGACTAATTCCGATGATTGCTTAACTCCTAAATATGATTTCAAAATGGTTTTTTCCATTAATGTGCTCATATCCGAGATGAGCTTTATGAAGATTTACAACAGATCTTACAACCCTCAGTCCCAAACCAAACCCTCTAGATGAAAGATTCGACATATATCGGGTTTTTTCTTCTATATTAATTTTATCTCCTGCATTAATAACCTCAATGTGAGTATTACTATCTTTGTTATAAAGTTTTACTTCAATTCTATCGGTCTGTGAATACTTTGCTGCGTTATCAAGCAAATTGATTATTACACGTTCTATCATATACTTTATTCCATTTATTTTTATTCCAGGCGAGATATCAAGATCGAAGTCTTTTTCTGGATACAAAATCATTATTTTTTCTATTGCTTCGAGCAATAAACCGGATAAATCAAATACTTCAAATTTCTTGGGTAGAGAGTTTTCAACATTAGCCAGCAACAAAAAATCTTCTGACATATGAATGAGATCATCGATTTCATCCAGTACGTCTTTTAATGCAATTTTCACATTTTCAGAAATATTCTTTTGTTGTAAAAGCTGCAAACTGCTTTTAATAACTGAAAGAGGGGTTCTTAATTCATGTGCTATTTTAGATGACATTTGTTTTGTCTCTTTTACCAATCTCTCAATTCTTTCCAGAGCTTTATTTATCTCTTGCTGGAGTTTTACTACTTCATCCCCTGAATTATTAACTTTAACACGTGCATCACTAAGTCCCGTTCTGCTAATTTTTTCTAATTGATTACCAACATCCTCAATGGGTTTAAGAAGGTTCTTGGTAAAAAATGTTCCAAATACACTAATAATTGCAAGCGCCGCAAAGGAAGAGGCTAATAAAAGAAAAAAGATCTTGCTTAAAGAAGCATAGGTTTTTTCAAGCTGATAAAATGAAACGAATCTAAGAATGCTGTCATTCTCTTTTTCAAAGGTAATTTTGTATCTGTAGTTGTTAGTTGTTCCTTCTCCTTCGTTAAAAATATCTTTAAACACTGAAGGATCTATTCTGAAAGAGGCTATGGTTTTATTGTTCTCATATATTGCAAAGCCCAGATTCTCGTCGCCAACCAGACTCAATAATGTATTTTCATTTTTCTCAGAATATGTGTAGGTTTTTACAATATCATTGTGGAATGTAAGTAAAATATTATCAATTCTGCGATACTCAAGAGCTTTGAAAATGAAAAATATAAAAAAACATAGACCGATTATCACCGGTCCATACGTAAATAAATAAACAAAAGTAATCTTGCTTCTAACTTTCATCCTGCACCTTTTCGTCATTTAGTCTATAACCTTTACCCTGCACTGTCTCTATACAATCATTCATCTTACAAGGTTCCAACTTTTTTCGTAAATAACGTACATAAACATCCACTATATTGCTTTTTGGCTCATTCCCAATTTCCCATAATTTATCAATAATTTCTTCTCTTGTAAAAACTGTTCCAGGGTTTTTCATAAAGAGCTCAAGTATCAGATATTCCTTTTTACTCAATTCTAAAATTTTATCATCACAAAAAGCCTTTTGACTTTTAGTATTAATGTGCAAACTGCAACAAGAAATATCCAATCCTCTTTTTAACTGATTTCTTCTAATTAGTGCTTCCACACGCGCATGAAGTTCTCTTAAATCAAAGGGTTTTGAAAGATAATCATCCGCTCCAAGATCGAATCCTTCTAATTTATTTTCAACTTCTCCTAAAGCAGTTAAAAGAATAATTGGGACATCAGACTGCATTTCATTCCTTAGAAAATTACAGATTTCAAATCCATTCATTCCAGGGAGATGTATATCCAGTATTATGCAATCATAATTGTAGGAAAGGGCTAGATCAAGACCTTCTTCGCCATCCAAAGCCATGTCCACAGAGTAATCATCCTCTTCTAGAAATTGAACGATATTTTTTGCAAGTTTTTCCTCATCTTCTATAAGTAGTAATTTCATAAGATTCACATTCCTTGGTTTTTATTTTTATGGGACTTTATCTGGTTTTCCAGGTTCATCGGGTTTGCCTGGTACATCCGGATCCCCGGGTTCATCTGGCTTACCAGGTTCATCTGGCTTACCAGGTTCATCTGGCTTTTTATCCAGACCAGGCGGTGTAAATGGACTTTCTCCCTGTTTCTCTTTTTCTTTTATCATTTTCTCCAACCTGTTTCTTACAAGTTCCATTACTTCTTTATTACCAGTTACTCTCATTGTTGAGGCAAACATCGCACTTACCGAGAAAACCTCTGAACTTGTTACTACATTCCATACCAAAACTTCTTCATTCTGTTCCAGAAATACGCCAAATACCTCTTCTTTGGTCTGTAATTTTATAAGCGAGTACGCATCAAGTATAGAAATCTTTATTTTGGTAAAATCAAAATTAGTATTTATATCTTTTGTTGAAAACTCATCAAATTCTTCAGAAGCTGTAACTACTGTTGTGGGAGTAACAAATAAAATAGTATTCATTTCAGGAAAATAAGAAACTGCCAGAAGTGTTTCTTCTGACAGTTCCTGTATTTTTTCAATAGTTTCAAATGAAAGTCCCTTTAATTCTTTATTTTCATTTTCAACCAGTGATTTTAGTAGCTCTTCTTCTGTACTAATAATGGCTATATGCGAAATTCCTATTATTGATAATAGTAAAACAATCACCAATAAAACACTAAGCTTTTTCATAACTTCATTCTACCAAATATCGTAATAATAATTCTTGTTTCTATAGACATTATTCAATCTTTATTGTTCCAAGATTGACATCGCCATCTTCTACTTCTATATCCTCTGGATGTGTATATAATGCTGTACTGGTGAGTGTATCAAAACCTTCTTCTGTGTAGTTATCAAATATCTTCAGTGTGTATTCTCCTTCTTTTACCTTGCAAAAACGGAACTCTCCCTGTTCCCACTTTGGGTTCTCTTTGTGAGTAAAGGTTGTGAGCACCTTCGTTGAATCTTCTGTATCTTCTGGTAACAGAGCCACCAGATAGGGACTCGCTTCCATGGTTGGTGTTGCCACTCCGGTTACGTCATATAATTCTCCATGTCTAACCCCTATCGTCGGTGTCATTATTATTTGAGTCTCTTTGTTTCCTTTCCCTTTTTCTTCAGGTGGCCATTGTCCGTTTACCTTCAACGATTTGGAAAGATCGTAATCCAGTATCAAGGTTGTTTCTTGCTCATCATCAAATTCTATGTCCAGATTTTTTATTTTCAACGATCCGGATGCTACCTTTACTTCATATATTTCGTCTTCCATTGTGGTTAGTGTTGCATCGCTTATCTCCATTCTCAACTGGTTGTAGGTTGCCGTTCCTTCAAATGTTCCCAGGCTTATCTCTTGCCCTATTAGGGTCATGAGATCAACGGTTGTCGGCTCGTCCTTTATGACTACTGGTGATGCTTCACCTCCATATAATGATATGCTGTCTATGGTCACTTCCACACTCTTTACATCTTCCAGCGGAAGTACTGCGTCTGTCATGTATACATTTAGTTTGCCTATTTCTTCTCTATCGTTGTCATCTGGTATAAAATCTACAATACAACCAGAGAAAATTAACAATAAAGTACCTGCGATCATTACGAACATCATTAGCTTTTTCATATATAAACCTCCTTTTTATAATTGCTATTTTAATTATAAAAAATGCATATTAAAATTTGATTAAAGCAATTGATCATTAACAAATGTATTTTTGATGGAATATAATAGCGGTAAGGAGGGGGAAAATGAATTCTATTGACATTTACCAGGTTGACGCTTTTACCAACCATCCATTCAAGGGGAATCCCGCAGCAGTATGTGTTTTAGAAAATACTTTTGACGATAATACCTATCTAAATATTGCAAGAGAAATGAATCTCTCCGAAACAGCTTTTGTTTTCCCAGAAAAGGGTAAAGATTTAAATAACAGCAAATCACTTCATTTGCGATGGTTTACCCCTAAAACAGAAGTTCCCATGTGTGGACATGCTACACTGGCAACTTCCTGGATTCTATTCACTGAGTATGATTATCGCGGGCAAATAATATTTAATACAAAGAGCGGATTGTTGAAATCGGAATTGATGGATAAAGGTGTGAGGTTAGATTTTCCTCAGGATCCCCCCATAAAAATAGACAAACCTGACTCACTTTCAAAAGCATTAAATTATGATAAAAAATATAGAACTTTTTACGGACAGAAAACTGGTTACATATTGCTTCAGCTAGAAAACGAAAAAGATGTGCGTGAACTTAAACCAGATTTCAATTTACTAGAAAATTTTTCTTTCAACAAGAACCTAAGAGGCCTTATAGTTACTTCTGTTAGTAGTAATGAAGTAGATTTTGTGTCAAGATTCTTTGATCCCTGGGAAGGGATTAATGAAGATCCCGTTACAGGTTCTGCTCATACAGTATTAGGACCTTTCTGGAGTAAAATTTTAAAGAAAAAGGAAATGTCTGTCAGACAGCTCTCTCAAAGGACTGGAGACTTATTTATTTCTTTACCTAATAAAAACAGAGTATATATCACTGGAAATGCTGTTACAATATTTAAAGCAAAATTTTTCATATAGAGTATCAAAGCAAAGTTTTGTTAAAACCTACATAAATACTGAAACATAATAATCTGGTAGATTTATAACAGGTTTTTGATTTAGAAAACAATGATCATAGAGTTTTAACGGAGGACCGATAAAATGAGCGAACTAAAAAACGAACAATATTTCGAAGAACTTTTTTCAAATGTTCCTGAGGGAATAGTTTTCTGTGATAGAAAGCAGAAAATTATAAGAGCAAACAAGACTTTTTGTAATATGTTTGGTTATAATGAGGACGAAGTCTATGGCCACGATATCGATAATTTGATATCTCCTGGCGAGAACAAAATTGAATTAAAATCATTAACAAGCAGAGCCATGTCAGGCGAAAAAGTAAAAGCTGAAGGAATCCGCCTTAAAAGTGATGGAACGTCTTTCCCTGTCTCCGTAATAAGCTTCCCCGTTTATGATGAAAATGAGATAGTTGGAATTTTCGCAATCTATCGGGATATTTCAGAACAAAAAGCCGCTGAAGAAGCTTTAAGAAAGAGCGAAGAGAAATTCAGAACCTTTGCAGAATCAACTCCTGTTGTAATTATGATCTATCAGGAAGATAAATGGATATTTGCCAACTCCATAGCAGAAGAAATCACAGGATATTCAAAACAAGAACTTACTAATATGAACTTATGGGATTTTGTTCATCCTGAATACGCAGACCTGGTTAAAGAAAGAGCAAAACTCAGGCAGCAGGGAGAATGGCCAACTGATAGATACGAAATAAAAATAATTACTAAAAGTGGAGTTACAAAATGGATAGATCTTAAAGTGCAAAAAATAAATTTTCATGGGAAGCCTACAATTATAATAGCAGCGATAGATATTACAGAAAAAAAAGCAATCGAAACCGCACTGAAAAAAAGTGAAGAAGAGCATAGATTATTGATTGAAAATGTTCATGACATGATTTTACTTCTTGACGTAAATGGAAATGTTGTTTATACAAACTATGCAACACAAAGAATACTGGGATATTCTCCGGATAAGGCAAAGGAGATTAATCCTTTGTCTCTGATGCATCCAGAAGATAAAGCAAACGTTACCAATCTTTTCAGAAATGTCATCAATAATGGTGAAGGTAAAATTGAAACTAGAATAAAAAACGCAAAAGGTAAGTATGTTTGGATTGAAGCCAATGGAAGATTTTTGGATGATGATAAAAATGTCCTAATAATCGCTAGAGAAATTACCAACCGCAAACTTGCTGAAATGAGACAGGAGAAATTTATAAAGCTCCAAAAAGTAATCATTGATATCACAAGTGAAGTTCTGCAACAGGATTCTACTGAAAGCTCCTATCAACGACTTCTTGAAAGAGCCGTGGAAATTATTCCCGGTGCCGAAAAGGGGAGCATATTGATAAGAGAAAATGGTGATGGTTTTACTTTTGCAGCAGCTGTCAAATACGATTTAAATGAACTTAAAAAAGTCACTTTTAATAAAAACGAGCTTGTCCAGGGGTTAACAAAAGAAATTAGAATTATAAAGGATTTTGGAATTAACAAGCGTCTTGATAAAGTAAGACGCGATATTTTATATAAAGCTGGTCAGGTTAAAAAGATAGAAGCAATGTTATCTGTGCCAATAGTAGTAAACAATATAACAGTCGCTTTCATTAACTTAGACAACTACAGTATGGAAAATGCATACAATGATGAATCAATACAGATTGCTAAAATATTTGGCAATGCAGTTGCAGCAATTTTCCAGAAACTTTATCTCGAAAAGGAGTTAAAGGAACAGAGAGATGGATTAAAGGTACTATCAACACACGATACACTTACTGGCTTACCAAATCGAAGGTATATTGAAAAAGAGGCTTTTCAAATAATGCAGCTCGCAAAAAGATATAATAGAAAAACCTCTGTTGTATATCTTGATTTAAATAACTTCAAGGAGATAAACGATAATTTTGGACATGAAACTGGTGACTACTTCCTTGTAGAAATCGCATCGCGGATAAAATCATCGTTGAGAAAAAGTGATTTGGTGGCTCGTATGGGTGGAGATGAATTCGTATTTATTCTCCCAGAAACTGATACTGATGGTGCAATAACATTAGTTAAAATAATTCACAACATATTGAAAAAACCGTTAAAAATTGAAGAAAAAGAGATGAGTGTTAGTGGAAGTATGGGTATCTCAACCTTCCCCAATGATGGGGAAAATTTCAATACCCTTTTAAGAAAAGCAGATGAAGCCATGTATAGAGCCAAGAAAGCAGGCAAATTATATCGTATTTATTCTAATTAGCGTGAACTAAATTCATGTATCTTCTATGCTTCATTTGGCTTCGGTTCCATAAGGAAAGTATCCAGTCCCCTCGCAAAGAAAACAACAATTATTATTATGCTTCCTATATTTGCAATTAACAACAACCAGTGGGTTGCCATTAGATCCAATCCAATCCCATAAAGAACAGCCCCTAAAGGCGTAACGAGCTGTGCAAGTACTGAAATAACTGAGAATACCCTGGAACGATACTTGGTTGGTGTTTTTTTGTGAAACATAGTCATTAGAGGTGTATTTACAAAAGCGTTGAATATTCCAGTAATTAATAGAATTGAACCTATTACTGAAAAATATATCCAGGTTGCTCCACCAAAAAACTTAGTAGTGAAGGGCAGGGCAGCCACAAAGAAGAGCTGGAAAAGAATAGTCTGATTTATCAAACCATTTTTAAATAGCTTTGCAGGTTTTCTTTTTGCAAGAAAAGCACCAAGTATTACATTTCCAAGCAATATTCCTGCAACCCAGCTTGTCTGGAGTAATCCGAATTGTTGTCCGGAAAAGCCAACAACTTCTCTAGCAAAGAAGGGGAAAACAACAGCAAAAACCGGAGACACAAGAAAATTTGATATCATACAAAATATCAACAATATCAGTAATCCTTTGACATCCTTTAAAAAAATAAAGCCTTCTTTCATATCCTCCATTACTTTTCTTACTGATAGCTTTGTCTTTTCGGTAGTTTGAATGTATGTAATGAATATCTCGCTTATGGCTGAAGCAACAAATGAAATTCCGTTTATTATAAAAACAAGTTCTATTCCAAAGAAACCATATAGAATTCCTCCAAGTGCAGGACCTACTATGTAGCTAAAACTGTTAATACCCTGGACTATTGAATTGGCTCTGGTCAAATCTTCATTAGGAACAATATCGGCAATCACTGCGTTTGTCGCAGGATCAAAAATCATATCAAAGGATGAAACCATTGCTTGAACGATAAGTAAAGATATCAACGTAAGTGAATCAAAACCAGCCATCAAGGCAAGAAGTAAAATAAGTCCGCCTCTAACAAAATCCGTATAGACCATTATTTTTTTTCTATCAAATCTATCACCCAGTACTCCTGCAAAGGGCCCCAAAATAATTTTCGGCAACATTGATACTAGAACAAATGTCCCCATTATCATTCCTGAACCTGTCAAGTCTAAAATAAACAAGGGAATTGCTACCTGTTGAACTCCTGATCCAATTAAAGAAACAAGTCTTCCCAGCGAATAAAACCAAAAATTTCTTTTGTATGAATTCATTTTTTTCACCTGCCATTTCAACTTTTATAATATTATTTATATTTCATTTCAAAATATACCATATAATATAGATATATTTCAAGTATTGATTCAAAATATTTATGAATTATTACAAATCCTACTCTGACAGAATGAACAAAAATGTACATAAATCACTTTCTATAAGGAATATAAGCGTAATAAACAAAATACTAAATTTATAAGTAGATACATATTTTTTCGATTCATATCAATAAAATAAAAAAAGCCATCAGTTATTTTACTGATGGCTTTAAAATATTTGCTTTACTAACTAAAAACTTTCAAAGTGAAATGTAATTGTCTTTTCAAAATCACATTCACAGTTGTTATTAAATATTTTCACCCTGTTTGCTAAAATCATTTCTGAGAAATCAGTGAAACCGGACATAATAGAAGAAAAGGTACCTATATCGGTTTCCAGATCAGGACTTTCAGAACTCTTTGTAACCGAAAGAATGCCTTCGTGGCTTGTTAGTTTCCACGTTCCTTCGTTTTCTTTGATTGTTTTATCTTTGATGTTGATGGAAAAGTTAATTTTTGCATTGCCGATTCTCAATCCATCAAGTAAACTCATTGAATTAACTCGTATCATGCCTGCATATCTTTTATTAATGCTAGAAGGTCTATCAGATAAATATGGCCATATTAAAAAATCTTCGGATACCCAGAGCTCTATTTTTGAAACCTGATGAGATAATTTTCTCAGATAATCGAACATTGCACGTTTAACCTCTTCATTATCGTAGATCATTGATCCAACCGAAGCCTTCGAGCCAAAATCTTCAGAACCTATTTGAAGTGTAAACATTCCAACTTCTTTACCATCTTTTTCAAATTTAACTACTCCTTCAGAAGCACTACCTGATATTTCGTTGTCCAAATGTCTGTGCCAGATATAATCATCCCGTAAAGCAAAATTGTAAAAACTCTTTGCTCTTTTATTGTAGTAATTTTTTATGTCTTCATCCGGGTATTGATAGTAAGTTGCTTCAATACCTTCAACGGAAGATTTTTTTAGCTGACCGGGAGACAGTGTAATTATCTTCCTCGTGAAAAAAAGTTCCCATCCGTACTTACGATAAAAATCAATATTAAAAGGATATAGCACCGAAACCCTCATTCCCTTTTGAATCATTGTTTTTATTGCTTCTTTCAACATGAATTTAACTGCGCCTTTTCCTCGATAATCAGGTCTGGAACATACCAGTCCAATACCACCCATGGGAACCATATCCTCTCTGAACTTCATCTCAAATGGATATAGTAGATAAGCTGCTACGGGCTTTTTACCATCATAAGCACCAAATAACTCGACATTTGACTCCAGTAATTTGCTCAAGTATTTTTTAAAAGGTTTCTGTTTATCGTGCTTTATTCCAAAGGAAAAGAAAGCCATTTTTGCAGCTTCATCAATTTCTTTAACCCTTTTGTAAGTAAACAAAATTATCCCCCCTGTATTTTTTGCATAGAATTATATTATCATAAACGAAAAAAGTTATACAATGAAGGGAGTTTTATTTTGGAAAGAAGATATTCATCGGTCAGTTTTGTTTATTGCTAAAATTCATACCTCTATAACTTTACCAGCACCGCCTTCAACATATTGTTCCTGGTAAAGCTTCTTTATCTCATCCTTATGTTGTGTGCAATGGGTTGCGCAGATAAATTCAAAACCTTCTAAAGATTCAGGTCTGGTTCCATGCAATCCACCCAAAACACCATAAACCTTTCCAAATTTTGAAGCAGCATTTCGCATCTTACTAAAACTTGGGTGAGAGCAACCAGCTACAATTAAAACACCCTTTTCGGTTTCAACACACATGGATTGTTCTATCTCGTCAAGCATACCTGTAGAAAATATTCCTTCGTGCATTTTTTGAGGGGACGTTACTTCGTAGACTTTTTTGTTTTCTGAAACTCTAATCCCTGGAATATGATGAGGTAACCAGATATCAACATTATTGTTTACTTCAAGAAATGCCGCAAGTCCTCCAATATGATCATAATGAGAATGTGAAATAAATATCTCTTCGATTTTTTTAGGATCGATATCCAGTTTTTTCATGTTAGATAGTAGTATTTCACCCTTTGTACCGGTATCAAAGAGTATGTTTTTTCCATACGCTTCAACCAAGCATGAAAAGCCCCAGTCAGATTGAAGTTCTTTTTTCCATGTGGTGTTATCGTAAATAATAGTAATTTTCATAATTTCACCTCCCTGGGCGTAGATTTTCATCGATGGTACCATCAGGTAACATCCAATCGGGGTGTGGAACACCATTTTCTTCCATTTGATATCTTACACAGCTTTCCCAATCACCTTTGCAGTACAACTTTATCCAACTATCATCAAGTTTACCTAGTTCATTAAATCTTTTCATAGGACATACGGGGAACCACTTGCATTCATTTTGCAAAACTTTTATTTTCCGGTAATGACTTTGAAGCATCTCTTTTGTCTCTTGGTTATGGAGTATTACAGCTGGATGTTCAAGTGGAAGAATTTTCATTCCTTTACCCAAAAATAGCTTACCATAAATATCATGAAAGTCAGACTTATTGGGAAGTTCAATTTCATTCTTTTTTAGTAAATACCTTGAAGCATAATGCCCCAGCGTTATGACAACAGAAGAGGTAACTTCGTTAAGTTCATTATCAAGATAAACACTGCATGCATCTATTTCATCCTGTTTTGGCTTTCTATTGTTCGGCAACATACATTTTATAAGATTGGTCATGTAAACCTCTTCTTTTTTAAGATCAATCTTATCCAGCAAATCAAATAGAACATCTCCGGAAGGACCAACAAACATCTTTCCCTTCTCATCTTCTTTCTCTCCTGGCGCCTGGGCTACAATCATGAAAAATGAATCAGGATTACCTTCACCAATGACCGGATGTTTTCTTGTTTCTGACAGTCTGCATTTTTTACAGTTCAAAATTCTTCTGTTCATTTCTTCAAATTTCATAAAAAACCAACTCAAGCCAGAGCCTTTCTTCTCATTTCTTCAGGATATTTCTCTATCGCATATCGTAAAGAAACCCTGGGCATTCTTTCCCGGTTTTCCATTACATAATCGAAAACTTCATTTTGAAATTTATTCCCAGCCTCTTTAAGTAACCAACCATATCCTTTTCTTACTAAATCATCTTCATCCGTGATCAATTCATCACAGCTTTCAAAAACCTCTTTAAGAAATTTTTTTCTCCTGACAGAATAAATAAGAATGACAGCACTTGCCCGTCTAAACCAGCGATTATCGGATTTTCTCCAGCTTACTGTCTTATCAATCAGTTCTGGATACCTGTACAATAGATATCCAAAGGCATGAGTACAGAGATCGTCACAGGATCCCCAGTGATGTACATATTGCATCAACCAGCGTTCAAATCTCCAGAATTCTTCTTTATTCAATTTTTTCTTTAATCTGAACGCCCAGTTGAAGGCAATAGTTCTTTCTTCAGAATAATTTGTGGCCAATAAGTACTCACATAAATTAAGAATTTTTGATTTCTCTAAATTCTTAATTTTCTTATAATAATCCGCAGCGATCCTCCTTACAACAGGAGTTCTATTTCCGTGCGATAAGCTTTTTATTTCCTTCAAATCTTGCTTCTTAAAAAACCTTGTTGTGCTTTTTAAATAACTATAATCAGCCTTACTTTCCAGTTCCCGTTGAATAATGCTAATAAGTTCCCGATGATCTTTATCAACCATAGATAATCTCACCACTCTTTTTAACGTTTGAAAACATAGTAAGAATGTGTTCATCGAAAAACATATCACATTATCCACTTAATAACTACAATTTAACAAACATACTTTTATAACAAAAAAATAAACCACTAATTATTGATTACATCATGCCTGTCAATAAAACGATCAAGTATCTTCTTTGTGTTTTTAAAATCGTCAGCTATTCGTGATAAAAATGTTCTGCCTTTAGATGTTATACGGTATTCTTTTTTTGCCGGTCCTGGTACAGAGGTATTCCATTCGGCTACAACCAGTTCTTCAGCTTCCAGTTCTGTAAGAATTCTGTACAAACCACCCATCTGACCGATACTGCTGCTTCCCAAATCAAATTCCTCAAGTCTTGAAGCAAGCTCGTATCCATGAGACGGTTTTTCTGCCAGCAAAAGAAGTATAAAAGCTGCCCTCCATATTCTGGCAATGCCTCTACCCTTTCCGGGACCAAATCCCCTCCTGAAAAATGGCAATCAGATCACTCCTAATTTACTACTCTACGCATAGTTTCTAAGTTTCATAAGTGCTGATTCTGCAGCAGTTATCAAAGGATATTTTGTTGGAGCAGAGGTCAGCAATGGATGTGTTCCAATCTGCATGGTTACAAGGTCATTTACTGTAATACCCTTTTGCAAACCTAAACCTATCATATTAATTATTTCACCAACACTTTTCCCACCTGCAATCTGTGCTCCAAGCAATATTCCACTTTCTTCAGAAAAAAGCAGTTTTACCTTCAATTTATTTTTATCTGGCAATGTACCAGGATGACGATCAATACTTTCAGCTTCACCTATAACACACTTAAAGGCTTCCTTTTCAGCTTTTCTGCATGTCATACCCGCAGCTCCAAGGGTTAAATTTTCAATAGATGTTGAAAAAATACCAAGATTGCCATGGTTTTCTCTGACAACCACCAAATGATATAGATTTGCTCCAGCAATTCTCGCATCAAACACTGCTGTAGAAGCAAGCATTAAATTACTTGGCCTTCTTGTAAAGAAATCTTTGTGTTCAACACAATCGCCAGCAGCAAAAACATCATCAATGCTTGTCCTCATATATTCATCTACCCAGATTCCTCCACTGTGACCTATATGTAAATCAGTACCTTTGAACGCTTCCACATTAGGTTTATATCCTGTGGCAAGCACTACCATGTCTGTTTCAATCTCTTCTCCATCCTTGGTCACAATTTTTTCAACCTTTGAATCTCCATAAATTTCCTTAACAAGTGAATTAGTCTTAACAGTTACTCCATGTGATTCCAGCGTTTCTTGTGCAAGATCACCAAAATCTTCATCATAGGCAGCAGGTAGTAAATGTCCCATGGCTTCAATTAAGGTGACTTTTTCCCCCATTTTTCTTAATTCATCACTTACTTCAACACCTATAAAACCGCCACCTATAACCGTAACATTTTCAATATTTCTCGCATATTCATAAACTTTTTCAAGATAGTTTTTGTCTTTTTTTATGGAGAAAACACCATTCAATTCTGTACCATTAATTGGCGGAACGGTGGGAACAGAGCCTGTCGCAATAATTAGTTTTTCATAAGAAATTTCATTGTTTTCTCCGATAAGTTTCTTGGATTCAAAATCTACCTGTTTTATTTCGTCAATAATGAATTCGACACCCAGTTCTTTTGGCCCATCAATTCCCATTACATTCTGTTCAACTGAACTCAATGTACCGAATATATAAGGTATACCACATGGTACAAGCCCTGTCTCTTCCTTCCTAACAATAGTTACACTTTTATCTGGATAATTCTTCTTTGCTGTGGTCGCTGTTATTATTCCAGCGGGTCCACCTCCAAGTATTACAACATCTTTTTTCATGATTTAATCCTCCTTTTCAAATTTGAAACGGAAAAATCTCTGATCATTTTTTTCAATTATCTCAACATTGTTATGTTTATGTAATCTTTCTAGAACTTTTTGAAACTCATTCTCGTCTTTCATCGAAAGCACAAATTGTTTTATTTCACTTTCTTTCATAGGATGGCGTTTGATTATCTGTATAACTCCCTGCAATGCATCTTCCTCAAGAGAAGAAAAATCTCCTTTTTGTATTTTTTCTATGCTTTCTGCTTTAAAAACATCCTTGGCAAAATCAATCTCAGCTTTATCGGGAATGTCGACATATTTTTCTGCTGGTGGTCTTACAGGAACGTTTATATAAACCCTGTCAGGATCTATATTCTTTATTCTTCTACCTATTCTTCGGATATTGCTATATGAATCATTTATATTTTTCATTATCATTACTTCAAGCCAGACTTCGCCCCTGAAACTATGTGAAAATTCGACAAGACCATTATAAAAATCATCATAATGCAAATCTTTATGAGGTCTATTGATTCTTCTGTAACTTTCTTCATCCCAGGCATCAAGTGTGGGCATAACTACATCACTATCTGAAATTTCTTCTCTCACTTCTTTTTCCATAAGGAACGTTCCATTTGTAATTACTACCAGCGGTTTACTTGTAATAATTTTGATCTTTTCGATTAGTTTATCAATAGGCTTATAAAGTAAAGGTTCCCCTTCTCCCACAATAGTAACAACATCAAAGGCTTCTTCACCAACTCGTTGAACATATTTTCTTACCTCGTCAATTATTTCTTCATGAGGAAAAAAATTGGTTCGTGTATTTATCATTCTGGTTGTTCTACCAAGCTGACAGTAAATACAGGAGTGATTGCACGTTTTAAATGGAATTGGTGATACGCCAAGTGATCTACCAAGTCTGCGGGATGGAACAATTCCATAAACATATTTGTTTATCAACGTTTCACTTTTCATGATATTCAAATCCCTTCTTTATAACGGTTAAAAACCTTCAAACGTTAACTTATGAGAAACCTTACATGCCGTAATGTTTGTTTCTTGGCGTTGAAAAGGATTTTAGATCTCCACTCTTTAGACTTTCAATATTTTCTCTTGCTGTTCCATCCTTTGCCATATAGGCTTTTATTCCCGCCTGTTGAAGTGCCATATAGGCATTCTTGCCAAGATTTCTACAAATTAAATGACTCACTTTATTGTTCACCAGTTTTTCAACAACTACAGGTCCTGCGCCATGAGCTCCTAAATCATTATTTTCTACATAATTTACAGTATCTTGATCAGTATCATAAATAAGCATATGCTCAGATCTTGCAAATCTTTCATCAACTGTTGCATCCATTGCTTTTTCTTTAACTGGTACAGCTATTACCATATTTTCACCTCCAAATAAATCTATATCCTGCTAACCGATAAATTATCCGTGCCCGTGGAATTTTTCTTTCGGAGTATAATCAACACTTCTTAAACCGCCATTGACATAAGCTTTGGCTAATTCTTTAACAGTTCCATAAGCACCGGTTATAACCTCTAACTTTAACCGCTCAAAGTAAGCTCTTGCCCTTCTTCCAACTCCCTGTGTTATTACGACGCTGGCCTCTTTTGATTTTAAATAATTCGGTATTTCACCTGGATCATGACTTGAAAATGGATTTTTTTCGACATTGATTGATTTAACCTCATCTTCCTCTGTCTCTACAAAAGCATAGTACTGTGCACGACCAAAATGTTCAGAAATGGTAGAATTTTCACCTTTATCATCTATTACAGGAATTGCAATAATCATATCCTGTTAACCTCCCAGTTTTTCCAGTAATTTTTTGTAAATTTCTTTAATCGATTTAGTTGCTTTAGAATCTTCAAAATAAACAACTGGCCTTGCTTCAAGAGCAGACTTCCTTACATAATCATCATAAGGAATTTTTCCAAGTAGATCGTAGCCTTTTTCTATACAGAAATTTCTTATTTCTTCAGTTTTTTCAAGGTTTATATCGTATTTATTAACTACTACCGAAAAGTCCCTTCTAAAGTGCTCCACAGTTTGTATAATTCTTTGAAGATCATGTATACCGGAAGTAGTTGGCTCGGTTACAATAATGACGTAACTTGTCCCGGTTATAGAGGAAGTAGTTGAACAACCGATGCCCGGGCTGCCATCAATTATTATGTAATCTTTGTTTTCTTTTCTGGTTATTTCACTGGCAAGTTTCCTAACTTTTGCCACCAAACCTCCAGATCTTTCCTCTCCAGGTTCCAGTAATGCATGTGTAAAAGGATATTTTTCTGTTTCAGAAAGGTAATAATCGCCTGATTTACTGTCTTCCATTGTTATTGCTTCAACAGGACACACCTGTACACATGCATTACAACCTTCACAGGCAAAGGGATCGATGGTAAAAGGCTGTCCCTCATTTATTGCATCGAACCTACACACATCTATGCATTTACCACAAGCTATGCAATTGTTATGAATTTCCGCTTTCTTACCGCCAACATATTCATGGCGTTCTTTTACCTTCGAATTGGTCAGAAGAAACAAATTTGGTGCATCTACATCACAATCAGCTGCAACATGGTTATCAAACATCTCTATAAGTGAAGCTGCTAATGTTGTTTTTCCGGTTCCACCTTTTCCACTTACTATTGTTATCTGCTTCATCGAGGAATCACAACCTTAATCCTTTCAAAGATGTTTCTTACTTCCTTGAACCAATTTTCATCGTCTTTTACAAATAAATCTCCTCTAGAGTATTTTTCTGCAATTTTTTTATCATAAGGAATTTTTCCAAGCAACGGAATATTTTCAACATCCACATATTTCTCTACCTGATCATAATCATCTGAAGCTCTGTTAATAACAACCCCCAGAGGTATATTCATCTCACGTACCACATCTACAGCCAGCAACAGATCATGAAATCCAAGGGGCGTTGCTTCTGTAACAAGAACCGCAAAATCTGCTCCTCTCAATGTTTCAACGACCGGACAACTAACCCCGGGAGGCGAATCAAGGATTACCGTTCTGCTGTCATCAATATGTTTCTTCAAATGCCTTATTATAGGTACTCCAGACATTTCTCCAATATTTAACAAACCCATTGCAAAGGACAGATTATTATTTATTCTCCCCCATTTTATCTTCCCAATGCTTTTTGGAACTTCGGTAATGACATTTTCAGGACATACAATACTGCATGCTCCACAACCGTGACACAATCCATCAAAAACAAGTACTCCCGTTTTAAAAACCGTAATTGCCCCAAATTGGCATACGTCAGCACACTTACCGCATTTTGTGCACTTTTCATTATCTACTTCTGGAATTAACAAATCTGTCGATTCTTCACCGGTAAAATCCACATTAAAAAAAATATGAGAATTGGGTTCTTCCGTATCCATGTCCACCAGTTGAATGGGCATTTCCATCGAAAGAACCCAGGCAAGATTCGTTGATATTGTTGTTTTTCCGGTTCCACCTTTTCCGCTCAGTACTGCTACCTTCAAAATATCACCTCATTATAAAGCGGAAAAAGTGTTTACTCTTCTTCCTTTTTTTCAATTTCTTGAAGCCTATTTTTAACCGCTGAGAGTTCTTCTTCAAGCTCTGCTACATAATCTTTAAGCATTTTTTCCTCTTCACGAGAATTTACTTCAGGTTCATAGGCAGGGTAATAAGCTGGATATGATGGATAATAACCCATTCCATATCCTCTTCCAAAGCCAAATCCTCTGCCGAAACCACGACCGAAACCAAAACCTCTTCCGCGACCGTACCAACCACGTCTCCAGGCTAATCCAGGTCCTCTAAATCCTGTTGTTCTTGCGTAACCTGAACATAATCCTAAACCTCTTCCTGTCATTGGTCCCTGACCTAATGGTCCTGTTCTGTCAAATCCTGGCATTGTTACACCTCCTAAAGTTGTTTTTGCATCTATATGCATTTCGTATATATTATAACGCTCCATATATAATAGTGTCAAGTTTGACTGATTTATAAGTTATTTACTGATTGAAGATGTTCATTAAACATGCAATGAAATTATTTTTTCTTCAGTACCATCACTATAGAAGAAGAGCGTGACATTCAATCCTCATCAAATATCAAAGTCTAATTATTTCTCCCGCCCTTATTTCCTTAACATTTGCAGAAAGTCTTTGCTGCATGTTCTCTATTGCTTCATCACCTGTACAGTGGCCAATAAAATAGTTTGCCACATTAAATTCTTCTAATTTATCACAAATTACTTTTAATTCCCGCTTGGTTTTATGCAAAAGATGAAGACCGCCCAGTACATTTTCTATTTCGCAGTGTCTGGAGGCTTCAAACAAAATATTAACTATGCCTCTATGAGAACATCCCGTTATTACTGTTCCCTTGCCTCCCTTTATAATTAATAAAGTTAGTTCGTCTTTGAACTCATCTGTTTCTCTCCGATTATTGATAATATGTTTGTACTTCTTTTGTGGTCTTTCGTCTGTAACAAAAGGTGCAGCTGAAATGACAAAGATACCGTCATCAATTTTTGTGTTTTTTTCAACTGTTACAAATTCAGCTCCCAAAGCAATATATTCTTTCTCAGTTTCATTCGGACTTACACTTCGTTCTCCACTAAGTTTTTTATTAAGCGCACCAGTACCAATATATACTCTTCTTTTTCCAGTAAGCTTTAAAAAATTAGCCAGTCCTCCAAGATGATCATAATGGCCATGACTGATTATAATTGAATCAATAATCTTTAAATTGTTACCAAGCTTTCTTGCATTTTCTATTGCTACATCTGTGGTTCCAGTATCAAAAAGGTAATTCCTGTTTCCTGTATCAATCAAAAATGATATCCCGTGTTCCTCACGAAATCCTTCAAGAGATTTATCATTACATAATACTGTAATTGTCATATGTCCTCCTTTTATTTAAGAAAGAACTTCCATAACAATTATACCTCTACATAAAACTCAAAACAAAAAAGAGGTCGCTAATGCGACCCCTTTGTTATGACCTGCTCAATAAGCTACTTTTCTTCTTTTTTAGGCTTTCGGTCTTTTTTCTTTTCAGGTTTACCCATCTTTCTTCTCCCTCCTTCCCCTAGGAAGGCTTGATGAAACACCTTATTTTTTAAATAATAATAGCACTATAATTCTAAATTAAGATGCATTGTTTAATGACAATTTTCAACTATTTTTAAACACACCTTAAATTGAAGCAGTTTTTCTCTATCAATCAACATATTTCATCTATTCTCACCACTTTTCATAATAATCTGATAATTATCATCTGATACCTTTCTGATGGTGTTAAAATATTAATAAACAGAAATAAAGAGGTGATATAGATGGTAAATAATCTTGATATTTCTAAAGCAATGAAAATAAAACTTAATACTGAACTTCCACCCGAACCCGAATTTGATCCAAAAATAAGGAGAGCTCCAAAAAGAGATTTACCACTAAATGAAAAAGAAAAAAAACTTGCTTTAAGAAACGCTTTAAGATATATACCTGAAGAACTTCATGAAAAACTTGCCCCAGAATTCTTGAAAGAACTCAAAGAGCGTGGAAGGATTTATGGATATCGATTTAGACCCAATGGAAGGATAAAAGGTAAACCAATTGATGAATACAAGGGAAAATGTATCGAAGGCAAAGCTTTTCAAGTAATGATTGATAATAATCTTGATTTTGACGTTGCCCTTTATCCATACGAACTTGTAACGTACGGTGAAACAGGCCAGGTGTGCCAGAACTGGATGCAATACAGACTGATTAAAAAATACCTTGAAGAGCTTACTGATGAACAAACCCTTGTGGTTATGTCAGGACATCCTCTGGGTCTTTTTAAATCATTCAAGAGCAGTCCCCGGGTCATTCTTACCAACGCTCTCATGGTTGGACTTTTCGATGACCAGGACAATTGGGTCAAAGCACAAGCCCTTGGTGTGGCTAATTATGGTCAAATGACAGCCGGGGGATGGATGTATATAGGACCTCAGGGTATTGTTCATGGAACATACAGTACAATACTCAATGCAGGAAGGAAAAAATTAGGAATTCCTGAAAATGGTGATCTAAAAGGAAAATTGTTTATCTCGTCCGGGCTGGGTGGAATGAGCGGAGCCCAGGGGAAAGCTATCAAAATCGCTAACGGAGTAGGAATAATCGCAGAGGTGGATGAGTCAAGAATCAGAACGAGAATTGAACAGGGCTGGATAGACGAGGTTTACGAAGATCTTGATGAACTATTTTCGGTAGCACTGGAAAAACAGAAGAATGGGCGAAGCATTGCCCTTGGGTTTTATGGAAATATCGTTGACCTGCTTCAATATGTTGTTGACAAGAACATAAAAGTAGATTTGCTGTCTGACCAAACGTCATGCCACGCAGCTTATGATGGAGGTTATTGTCCCCAGGGTCTCACATTTATAGAAAGAACGGATTTGCTTCAGAACAACAAAAAGAAATTCAAAGAATATGTAGATAAGTCACTTAGAAAACATTTTCAACTGATAAAAACACTGGTTGAAAAAGGAACCTATTTCTTTGATTATGGAAATAGCTTTATGAAAGCTGTATTTGATGCTGGTGTCAAAGAAATTGCAAAAAATGGCGTTGATACAAGCGAAGGCTTCATTTTTCCTTCATACGTTGAAGATCTCATGGGACCCATGTTATTCGATTATGGTTATGGGCCCTTCAGATGGGTTTGTCTGAGCGGAAAAAGAGAAGATCTTTTAAAAACTGACAGAGTTGCAATGGAATGCATCGATCCTGAAAGAAGGGGACAGGATAGAGATAACTATAACTGGATAAAAAACGCCGACAGTAACAATCTTGTTGTTGGAACACAGGCAAGAATACTCTATCAGGATGCAACAGGCAGAAAAAGTATTGCACTTAAATTTAACGAAATGGTAAGAAGCAAAGAGATAGGCCCGGTAATGATTGGACGGGACCACCACGATACAGGCGGAACTGATTCACCTTTTAGAGAAACAGCCAACATTAAAGATGGAAGTAATGTCATGGCCGATATGGCAACGCACTGTTTTGGCGGAAATATCGCACGAGGAATGAGCATGGTCTCCCTTCATAACGGTGGTGGCGTTGGGATAGGTAAAGCAATTAACGGTGGATTCGGTCTGGTCCTGGATGGTAGCGATAGGGTTGATAATATTATCAATAAAGCTATCCCCTGGGATGTCATGAGTGGAGTTGCAAGGCGCGCATGGGCACGAAACGAAGCTTCAATAAATACCGCTATCAAATACAATAATGAAAACAAAAATACCGATCATCTTACATTACCTTACTCGGTTGATGATGATCTAATTGATAGTCTTTTTGAATAAGGTAACCATAGTACTAAAAATGCGCTGTATTATTCTACAGCGCATTTTTTCATATTAATATATATTATCAGGAACCGGCTATATCCATATTTTTAACAATTACAGAAGGAACATAAGCAAGGATATTATCGCCAAGCAATCCCTGAGAAGAAAATACTGAATCATTTCCAACTACATCAATTTTTTCCAGCACAGAGAGGAAATTCCCGGAGACCGTAATTTCCTCAACACCACGTACAATTTTTCCGTTCTCAACTAAAAAACCACTGGCACCCAGAGAAAATTCACCGGTGACATTGTCTGCGCCTGAATGCAATCCATCAAGTGACGTGATTACAATACCATTATCAAGCGTTTGTACAAGTTCCTCAAAATTCTTTTCCCCGGGCTTTAGAACAACGTTAAAAGGCATAATTGATGGTTTATCGGTGTAATCTCTCAGCTTAATGGCATTTCCGGTTGATTTCACTCCGTCCTTTTTGGCTGTTCTCAAATCATATAGATAAGTGGTCAACTTTCCATTTTCAATCATTGTTTTCTTTTTCGTGGGAACTCCCTGATCATCAAAAATTCTGCTAACTGCGCTATCCGTTAGCAAAGGATCGTCAATCAAGGTTACTGTTTTGCTCGCAATCATCTGGTTTAATTTATTTTCAAGAGGGGAGAAACCTCTCTGAATAGATTCCGCTGAGAACATTTGCATGAATGTTAGAAGAAATTCCCCAAGAATGTTGTTTCTAATTATTAGATCGTATTTCCCGCTTTTCACTGGTTTTGCACCCAGTGAATAACGTATGTCGGAGGAAATTCTATCTATCATTTTTTTTATTTTAAATTTTTCAGGGTCTTTACTAATATCAACTGCAACACCCGTTTTCGTAGAATCTCCTTCTTTCCCAACTGCCATGGCATAGATATAACCACCGTCGTGCTTAAAAGAAACATCTAGTCCTTCCGTATTAACAATCCTGATTTCCTGTGTATCGTGTGAAACACCGTTTACAGGGACAAATACAATTCTCTCATCTGAGTTCTCAATTCCCTTGACAAATTCAGTTAGTTTTTTAAATTTATCATCTGATGTAAGAGACTCAAATGCTTCTACATATGCGTTTTTTATCTCGGGATATTCAGAACTACCATTAAACAGTTCTTCTTCATAGTCAGATACTGTAATCTCAAGATTATCAATAGCATCTTCTACAAGTCTTTTTGCGCTATCTGAATTCATTATTTCAGTATAAGAATATCCGGCCTTTTTATTTTTAATAACCTTAAAGCTAATACCAAATGTATCAGATTCGCTAAATCTATCTATCTTCTCCTGAAATGTGCTCATACTTGATTTTATTTTTCTCTTCTTGTATAGTTCAGCTCCATCCAGTTTCTTATTCTTTATATATTCAAAAACTTCATTTTTAAAATCCTTGAATGTCATTCATTCCGCCCCCCAACTGTAAGCTCTGATACCCTCAAAGTAGGTTGACCAACATCTACAGGAATCATTCCAGATGCTGAACCACACATTCCCTGACCTCTCTCAAGATCATTCCCTATCATATCAATTTTTTTGAGTATTTCCGAGCCTTTCCCGACTAATGTTGCTCCTCGCACAGGTTTAGAAATTTTACCGTCCTTAATGAGATAACCTTCCCTAACCGAGAAATTAAATTCTCCCGTTGCCGGAACCACTGAACCTCCACCCATTGACCTGGCATACAAACCATACTCAGTATTAGAAATAATCTCTTCAGGATAATAATTTCCGCATAAAATAAATGTATTACTCATTCTTGAGGTGGGAGCATATTTGTAATTTTGTCTTCGAGAGCTACTAGTGGGTTTCATCTGCAGTCTTCTGCCATTTAGTTTGTCAACTAAATACCCTTTTAAAATTCCCTTCTCAATGAGCAAATTTCTTCGTGTAGGATTACCTTCATCATCTATATTGGCTGATCCCCAAGCATTTGGGATTGTGCCATCATCAACTGCTGAAACATTATCTGCTGCTATCTTCTCTCCCAATTTTCCAGCGAACACGGAAGATCCTTTTGCAACCGAAGTGGCTTCCAGAGAATGCCCGCAAGCTTCATGGAAAATTACACCACCAAATTCATTTGCAATTATTACCGGCATCTTTTCAGCAGGAGCAAAATCAGCTTCAACCATTCTGGAAGCTATTCTTCCAGCTCTAACACCAACATCATAAGGATTCACAACATCAAAAAATTCATAACCCATTGCTGCTCCAGGCCCATAGAAACCGGTTTCCTTTACACCATCTTTAGTTGCAACTGCCATTACTACCAGTCTGGTTCTTACTCTTCTATCAGATGTAGCAAGTCCTTCTGAATTATAAATCCATACATTCTGATCGTAACTTAAAAAGCGAACCATTACCTGTGATATAGTTTCTGAGTAAGAAATAGCGCCATTATGAGCTTCCTCCATTAATTTCGAAATTTCCTGGCTCCCAACATCTTCCGGTGATATTCTAAAAAAATGCTTGTTTTCCTTTTCCTGATCAGTAAAGTCTAGATTTTGTTGTTCTGAATTATCACCCTTTGTTGCTTTTCCTACCTTCTGTGCAACTTTTAACAGCGTGTCTTTAGAAAGATCATTCGTATAACCATAAACACCCAGATTTTCCTTTAAGGCACGGATACCAACTCCGAAGCTTTTTCCTGAAAGCGCATTATCAATATCTCCGTTTACCATGTTCACATTTGCGCTGTATCTGTCTTCAATAAAAAGTTCAGCAAAATCCGCCCCTTCTTTTAATACTGCAGAAAGCATATCTGAAGCTAATTTCTTATCAATCATAAAGAGCTCTCCTTCCATTTTTCTGTATTATGCAATTTTATCACAGGATAATTAGCGGAACAAACTTTCTTATTCAAAATACTGTTCTTTGTATGTTCATTAAGAAAAATAGTTTATTTATATTGCAGATATTGCTGAATCAAGATTTTAAGATATTAAGGAACTGCTGCCGTTCTGAGATGAAATGAATTACATTTCCAAATAGTACAGCGTTGTCCTCAATAAAAATGTGTACATTCTGATTATTCCATTCAGGAATCGTACCAATCACACACAATTCAATGGTCCAGGGACTCCATTTTGCTGATTGTACCTGCCTATTATTGGGGCAGATCCATGACCATAGTATCCTAAAGGATGCGAGTATATTTTTCCATTGATTCCTTTTTTCTGCTTCTGTTGACGTGCGTTTCTTAAAATCTCATCTCCTTTATATTCACTTGAAAAACAATTTGAAAGAATTATCTGCAAGTGATTTACCTGCTTAAGAAAAATCTTAAAACTTTCTGGTATATCTGCCTCACATTTTTCTGGTAAATAAAATAGTTTCTGAATATCAGAAGATAAGCCCAAAAACCTAACTCCAAAATCACAATGAATAAGATCTCCTAGCTGGATAATACCTTTATTGAACAAAGACTCTTTTCCTTTTCTCTGAAAGTCTACTTTGTTGTACCATACGGTCATTCCAAGTTCATAAGTCTTTTGACTAAGATTTCGTTCTAACTTTTCTGTTGTCAATTCTGAAATCTCATCAGTATTAAATACATTTTCTATGAATTCTCCCGTTTTTTCACGATCGTTTTAAAAATATCCAACTCTTTTTTTGTTCGTTTATTTAACCACATTAAAGCAAGTCCTTCAGAACTTTCAAATTTTTGTGAATACTCAGATAACCTTTCATTCGATTTTTTATGATTCGTATATGTCAATCCATCAGCCGGTTTTATACAATCAGAATAATTAATCATAATGTTTTTGGCTTGCATATATTTACAATTCTTTTCAAACTGTTCCATTCATCAGTATGTTTATTATCGAAACTCGCTTTGAACAAGTCATCGCTTTCAGTATTTGCTCATGAAATTATGTGCCTTTCAAACTTCCCATTATGAAAACAAAATACCATTATTGTTAATCTGCCTAAATCTATATCATCAGGCAACAAGGTTGGCATAATAGGATCGAGATGTTTTTCGTTCCCAGTAATTATCCACATATGTGAATCTGTTCTCTTCATTATTTCTGGAAGGAGCTCTTTTAATCTTTTTATTAGTATTTTTTTAGAAACATTCTTATTGCAAGGAAGTAATCTTTTATCTTTCACCATATCACTACTCTCTAGGAATTCAAGAATTGAGCTTTGTTCAAGTTATAATGTACTTGAGATTGTGGAGGTGTACCATGTTTTTCAAAAAAAGAAACAAACAAAACAATGTTACTTCAGAAAAAGCATACCATGAAATGCTAAAAGCCTTTAATCATGATTCATGTCCAATTTGTATATTGTTAAAGAATTACTTGATAAAGTATTTTGATGATTTTTTATATGAAGCAGTAAATGATGTAGATAGAAGAAAAACTTTAAAAAATTCTCTGGGTTTTTGCAAAAAACACTCTCATATCATGTATACTCTGGGTGATCCGCTGGGACATGCTATTTTGTATTCTGACCTGATAAGCGTTTTAATAGAAAATACATACCCTTACGTTACTCCCGGAAAAACTCTTTCCAATTTTCAGAAATGTCCTGCATGCATTTTTGAAAAAGAGCAGGAAAGTTATTTAATTAGTGTATTCCTCAGAGCCATCGAAATTAAGGATTTCTTTAGCAAATATCGAAACTCTTTCGGAATTTGTTATCCACATTTCAAAAAAGTGGCTGAATCATGTAAAAACAATGAGATATTAGAAAAAATAAAAGAAGCTGAAACCAATATTATGATTAAATTAAGAAACGAGCTTAACGAATTTACACGCAAATGTGACTACAGATTCTGTAATGAAGGTTTTAACTCAGAAAAAGATTCCTGGATAAGGGCAGTAAGAAAATTGGTAGGAGATTTTTAATGTTTTTTTGAGTCTTTCTATAATATATTAATGAATTCATTAGATAGTGTAAAATCGACGCTGTAAAAATAGAAAAGCCCTGTATCCTACAATAGGACAAACCTATATAAAGGAGGGATACAGGGCATGAAGCTAAAGAATACTCTAGTAGAAAACGAGGAAGGATTGAAACAACTATT
>JAYEJL010000142.1:0-9190 GCA_034660555.1 Thermotogota bacterium | reverse complement strand
TTTGTCAATAGACTTCAGTACTTCGGTTTCCCTACATACTGCTATTCGCGCTACAGGGTCTCTGACTTTTACCCTGATGGGACTTTCACCCATTGGATACTCTTGCCTTACCTGGACGTACACACCCACCACCGCAAGCGGTCCCCCCTCAAGGGCGGATTACACCCCCAGCTAAGTACAACTGGCCACCCTCAAGGGTGGAATCGTTAAGAGACCCCACGTGACAGACACCATTTTTTGCCAAAGCATTTTATATCCTTGTTATAATACGAAAGAAATATTAAATTAAAAAGTTTATTTAATTTTTTTACTCGGCTTTTCTTTTTATTGATATATAATTTTTTTAGATATACCTAAAAAATAGATATTTCAGAAATAAAAAGGTTTTCAAACAAGAGGTTGGTAAATATGGAAGGAAGAATTTCTTTAATTGGGAAAAGTTTCCCAAAATGTTATTTCACTTGAAACCCAATCATATTAGAAGGACAAGTGGCTTTTTGAAGCCCTTGCGGCTTCCAAGGCTTTTGGCTACAATACATGAAAAGGACCCTTTTTACATTTTTCCATGTCGAGGAAAGAAAGGGCATCACAAGCCGACAGAACAAGGAGGCCTTTCATGACCAAAGTACCCACTGAAATTCCCGGAATCCTCGGAGGAATGGGGTCCGCCGCCACGGCAGAGTTCTTCAGGCTCATCTGTGACCTGGCACCATCGGAAAAAGACCAGAATCACCCGAGGGTTTACATCCTGTCAGACCCCTGGATACCCGATAGGACGGAAGCCATCATAGGCAACGGCCAGGATCCCGGGCCTTTCATCCTGGAAGACATGAAAAAACTCGCCCTTTGGGGTGCTTCTTTTCTTGTCGTCCCGTGTAATACGGCCCACGTGTTTATCGACAAGCTCGCAGGTGAAATCCCCCTGCCTCTTATTCACATCGTTGACGCGACGATCGAAGAAGCGGCACGGCGAAGTGCCCGTGGGGCATGGCTGATGGCCACCATAGGGACACTGGACTCCGGGATTTATCAAAGACATGCAAAGGAAAACGCGTACCCACTGGCAATCCCTTCACCGGAATTGCAGGAAAAGACTCAGGAAGTGATCCGCCTTGTCAAGGCAAATGAAAAGGAAAAGGCCGGGGACTTTCTCGAAGACATCGTTTGCAAGCTGCGTGAACAACATGATTTCCCGGTTATCGAGGTATGCACGGAACTTTCCTTGGCAAGGAAGTCATCACGCCTGCCCACAAAATGGATGATTTCAAGCCTTGAAGCCCTGGCATTGGCGTGTATCAACCGACTGTATCCACAAGGGAATGTATGAGCGAAGGCTATCGGAAAAACTTGATGCGCTCGTAAGAGGGACAGCGTGACAGACTTCATTTTTTAAAAGGATGAATTCGGAATTATTGGATAACGAGTCTAAACCACTCCACACACTTGTTATCATACCTTTTTTATAATTTTTATTCCTTACAATTTTTAAACGGTGATCTTCATACTTTGAAAAAATGGGAATTACCTTCTCAAAGTTACCTCCTAAAACAACTATTATTTGATCGTCTATATATTAACATTTCAAAAATTTAGTAAGATTGTTTCTAAAATTGTTTTATCTCCCCAAGGTAAAATCTGTTTAGGAATCCCCATTCTTACTGATTCACCTGCTGCTAATACCACCGCTGATATCATAGTACAAACTCATTTTCCTATCTAAAAAATTTAAAGCCAAATAAAGTAAACAATAAATAAAGCACACAAAACATATACTAACCAATGAACTTCTTTACCTTTACCAGTGAATAATTTGATTAAAGGATAGGTTATAAAGCCTAAAGCTATTCCGTTAGAAATGGAATAAGTTAAAGGCATGACTATCATTGTTACGAAAGCGGGAAAAACTTCTGTAAAATCTTCCCATTTTATGCCTTTTATGTTTGACAACATCATCACACCAACAACTATCAAAGCCGGCGCTGTTGCAGCACCTGGTACTATAGCTATTATTGGTCGGAAAAACAAAGAAAGAAAGAATAAGATAGACACTACGATACCTGTTAGTCCTGTTCTTCCACCTTCTGAGACACCTGAAGCAGATTCAACGTATGTTGTAACTGTACTGGTTCCAAATAGAGCTCCACCCGTTGTAGCAACGGCATCAGCTAAGAGAGCTTTTTCTGCTTTTGGTAAGGAACCGTCCTCTTTCAAATAACCTGCTTGTTGGCTAACGCCCACTAAGGTACCTGCCGTATCAAAAAGATCTACAAATAAGAATGAGATTAAAACACTGATCATGCCAATATTAAAAGCAGATTTAATATCAAGCTGGAACAAAACTTGAGACCAATCAGCCATTTTTGGCAATGCGGTAATACCTTTAGGCACTGGTGTGACCGCGTTGAATAATCCTAAGATCGTAGTTATTATAATTCCCAATAATAGAGATCCTTTTACTCTTAAAGCGTGTAAAATCCCTGTTATGATTAAACCCAATATTGCTATTAAAGCTGTTCCGGTGAATATGTCACCCATCCTAACCAATGTTGCAGGATCTGCCACTACTATTCCAGCGTTTTGTAAACCTATAAAAGCTATAAACAAACCTATTCCTGAACTTATCCCCGTTTTCAGACTCATTGGAATTGAATTAACGATCATCTGTCTTACAGGTGTAACACTAAGCACAATAAAGATGATGCCTTCTATAAATACTATTCCTAGAGCAGTTTGCCAAGAAACCCCCATGCCTATAACGATTGAATAGGTAAAAAAAGCATTCAATCCCATTCCTGAAGCCAAAGCAAACGGATAATTGGTCAGTAAGGCCATCAATACCGTACCTAAAATCGCCCCCGCTATAGTAGCTATGAAGACACCGTTGAAGGGCATCCCTGCATTACTGAGTATCGAGGGGTTTACGAAGATGATATAAGCCATGGTCATAAAAGTAGTAATCCCGGCTAAAACTTCAGTTCCTACATCAGTCTTATTTTCCTTAAGTTTAAACAGATTTTCCAGTAAATTTGACATGTCCTTTCCTCCTTTGTTTTTTGAACAAAAAGTTTTTTAAATACAAAAGCCCAGGCAAGTAAATCCCTTGTAAATTACGAAGGAACCTACCCGCCCAGGCTTTTATCCTTACGGTGTAGTATCAACTCTAAGAAGATGATACCTGCACCACTCGGTCCAGACCTTTATAATAAAGCGGAACCCTAGGTGCACTTCCCTTATAGTCAGATGGTTCACGGCCATCTGGTAAAAACTTGTGAACCGTATTATCACAATTATACGAGACTATTTTAATATCAGTTTTATTATAAATATCTTTATTAAAACGTCAATATAATTTGTCGATTTTTTAAATAACTAACTCTCCTGAAAATTCTACTTTTGTCAGATCTCCCCTAATATAGATCCATTCAATTTCAATAGGTATTTTATTTAATAAAACAATTCTTTTATTAACGATAACATTATCAACATCATCAAAATAGTTTCTAATAACTTCTACGGAACTCTCCACAATGATGACATTATTCATAAACTGGAGATGGTTAATCCCTTTTCGTCCCAAAAAATCATAAACTGATTCTAAATTTCCCAATCTCTCTATTAATTTCCCACTCCATAAAGGTAATTAATTCATGACTACAGTAGGGCTTATCATCCACTAATTGAACCTGATAAATTCTTACTAATTCATCATCTTGCCTGATTCTCTGTATTTCTGGAAATTGATTTGACTTTATAACCCGAATGTTGATAACTCTAACGCAAATTTGCGAACGGTCAAAATTCAATGTTTTAGAAGTTATGATTATATAATTGTTATGATAACGTATAATAATTGTTTATTCCGGCTGGGAATTGCTGCTTAAACGCTTTAGTTTACCACTTTATGCGCCTTTAAGTCAAGACTTACGCCGGAAAAACACGTCCACGGTCCAACGCTCCGCTTCGTCCAACACTTCGTTTCGTCCATCGACAGTTCAACAAAACAAATAACGTTGTCAGTTGTGGGTTGTCGGTTGTGCGGAAGTTCAGAAAACGAGAATTCGAGAGCCCGAGAACCCAAGAGAAAAATTATACGCGCCTTGGGAAGCAAGCGGATATGCTGAGCAGAGCTCGGTACATAAGTTATAAATTAGTTAATAAACGCGGGTTATTTAATAAGCATTATAAAAAAGTAAGTAATTTACACATTGACATCGGTTTTATTGAATATCCAGGAAGACAGTAATAAAACTGCACCACCAATTGCCATTATTATTAGTGAATTACCAAGAAAGATTTTTTCATCTATTATGGTATCCGTAAGCGGAATGTAGTGAAATATGCTTATTTTCGCCATCCATTTTAGATGATCAAAACTTCTTCCAAGCGAATCTCCAAAATACATAAATATGGTTAAACCTATGCATATTGCGGTATTTAAAGAACTCTTTTTTGTGAGTATTGAAATGAGAACAGCAATACTTCCAAAAAATACTTGCACAGCAAGAGCATATACACCGAATCCAAGAAGTACTTTGTTGCTATAATCTCCACTCACAAATATTGCAAAAAGTTGCATCATTGAAATTGTGAAAACTGCACTCAAAAACGATATGTACGTGTACATTGCAAAAGCTTTCGAGAAAAATAAAGTGAGGCGTTTTCCCGGCTTAATCAGAAGATACTCTATAGTTTTATTCTCAAATTCTTTTGAAAAAAGTGAACCAGCAAGCATTGCAGCATATATTGCAGAAAGTATATATACAAAACTCATACCTTCTGATCCAAATAATCCCTCAGGCTTAGATATTATTTCTGCTTCAAAGTTGAACATTTGCAATAGAAATTGTGGCATTTTTTCCAGCAACTTCATCATTTCGTCTGCTTGTTTCAATAATTCATCGCTCAAAGGAATGTACAAGAAACAAAAGCCAACAAAAACAGAAGTCCAGATGATCACACTGACTAAATTCCATTTCATTTCTTTTTTATATACGTTGGCAAATACCATATTATTTTTCCTCCTGATAAAACTCCATAAATGATTCTTCTAAAGTTGGATTGCGTATCTGAACATCTTCAAAAGCAACTTCAGAGAGTTTTTTCATGAATTCCTTAATTTGACTCTTCTTTACTGTATATACATGAGTTTGACCGTTCTTGTTCTTTACCTCAAAATTATCCAGATGCTCTGGTTTGCTTAGTCCTCTTATGGTAACTAACTTTCTTGAATACTCACTAAAATCGTCGATATTCAAGTCTTTTATCAATTCCCCGTTTTTTATTATTCCTACCCTCTGACACAATCTCTCTACCTCGGATAGGTTATGAGAAGAAAACAATATAGCAGCTCCTCGTTCTCTTTCTTTTTCAAGCAAATCGTAGAGTTTATTTTGCAACAACGGATCTAACCCATTGGTTGGTTCATCGAGTATCAGGTAATCAGGTTTATGCACAACTGCCTGTAGTATTCCTACTATTTTTCTGTTTCCCTGAGAAAGCTCCTTGAATCTTTTATTTCTTTCAATATTTAGATAATCACAGAGTTCATTTTCATATTCCCGGTTTATATCTTTGTAAAACCTTCTATTGAATCGTAAGAATTCTTTGACTTCCATATTTCCATAAAAATTGACTTCTCCTGGCAGGTAACCTATTTTGTGTTTTGCATGATGTAGATAATGAGGAATTATATGATCACCAACTTTGACAAAACCTCTGTCCTTTTTCAGCAATCCCAGAATTATCCTTATGGTTGTTGTTTTTCCTGCACCATTGGGACCTATCAATCCATATATTTCATTCTTTTCTATTTTGAAGCTCACATTTTCAACTCCACGGTACTTTCCATAATACTTCTTAAGGTTTTCAGCAATTATCATCCACATTACTCCTTGCGAGATTCAAGGAACTCTCAAACTCAGTTAGATGTTCAGGTAATTTCCCTGGATCGGTAACCTGGAAAGCGTTTATGCCTGTTCCTATTGCTGCTTTTACATTATCGGCCTTATCATCCATAAATATTACCTTATGTGGTTCAATTTTTTCCTGATCAAGTATGTGCAAATAAAATTGCGGGTCAGGTTTCGCATAACCAATTATATTCGAAGCATAAACTCGATCAAATAAATTATAATCTCCTCTTTCGAGAAAATACCTATAATGCGAATCAAAGGTGTTTGTTGCACATATTACTCTGTTATTTTTTCTTAGTTCATTAATTAGTTTCTCTACTTCTGGATACCTTTCGGGTTTAAAGTATCTTATCCACCAGTCATATCTGCTTGAACTTATACCGATTTTCTTATAAAAGATTTCCCAGAACTGCTTTTCACTAATCCTTCCACTATTAAGCGCTTTGAGTAGTTCTTCACCGGCCTCTTTTAACAATTCCTCTCTTGTCATATTGAATTCTTTAGCTATAACAGGGGCAACATCAAAGTCTTTGACTACTACTCCACCCATATCAAATATGTATGTAAACATATAATCACCTCAATGAATTTTACCATTTCAGAAATCTGAGTCAGTTAGCTAAAAGTAAAAAGAGTTATAATAAACTATATAAGAGGAGGAGTTAAATGAAGAAAATTATGTTTTTTATTTACAACGAAATGGTTGATTATGAGTTTTCACTGGCAGCAGATTTGCTTGGTTATTCAAATGAATTCGAGGTTTTCACAGCTTCTTATGATAAATCACCTGTGAAAAGTAAAGCGGGTATCATCTACCAGCCAACATATGATCTTGACGAAGTAATGGAAATTGAAAACATCGATGGAATAGTCATAACAGGAGGCTGGAGGAGAAATAAGGATGAACGTTTAACCGCCCTTCTTGAAAAATTAAATAAAGAAGAAAAGTTGATTGCAGCAGTTTGTGCAGGTCCTGAATTTCTGACTGACACAAACATCTTAAAAAGCTATAATTACACTTCATCTCTTCCACATGAAGAATATATCAAAAACAATGAGGAAGATCCTTTTCCACGAGAGAAATTTATTAACGAATCTGTTGTAAGAGACAGAAACCTTATAACCGCTAAAGGAGAAGCATTCATTGATTTCGCTATAGAAATCGCTGATTGGTTAAATCTCTTTGAGAATTTTGATAAAAAAGAAGAGGTAAGAAAAACCTTTAAAATATACTAAAAAGGCATACTTCAAAAGAAGTATGCCTGCCGTTAATTATTCTTTTCTGATTAAGAAATAGTAGATTGTTTTTTGTTCATCAGATGATTCAAGATAATGCAGTTCCATATTTTTGTTTGAAAGCATTGTTCCAACCATTATCCCGTCTTTATGTTCAACAATATATACATCTCTTCCATTTCCAGCGATTAATCCGGAGAAATACTCATCAATAACAATATTTCCGTCTGTATCCCATATCTTTTTTCTTCCATGGAATGCTCTCCCGCTCTGTTCTTCAACAAAAAGTTCAAATGTAAATCCTTCAGGCAATGAAGTATGTTTATCCCCATTTACAGGTGCGAAATAACCAAAACCTTCAGATTTTATCCTTATTCCATGTTCCAACGATGTTTGGAAGTGATACTTTTTCGGTTTGTGATTTCACATTAACTATGTAGTAGTATACTTCCACTGGTTGAGTGTCCTCCCAGCTTCTATGCAACTTGAATTCAATCAACGCACACCCTTCACCTAGCGCACCAAATATCCATTGCTTTGTAGCAGGGGCTCCCGGCCTTTCAGCCTTATTTATAGTTTTCTCATTCTTGAGTGAAATCACATCTGTATTTGTTATCTCATATTCCCATGTATATCCTGTAGAAGGATTTTCCTCAAGTACAACTAGAAGATTATCCCCAGCTTCTGCGTTTACAGTTAGAGATTGCAATAACTGTTCTTCTTTATCTGAATCCTTAATTTCTTTAACTATTTTCACACTGTAAACCTTAATATCTACTGTACTGGTTATTCCTTCCCATTCACGATAATTTCTATAAATTATTGTCGTTTTACCTTCTTTTAGTGGTTCAAATGCCCATTTAACTTGTTGAGGAGCTCCTAATATCTCTTCGTCTTCTTGAGTTTCGGTTCTGGTTTCGCTCTTGAGTTTTAAAACCTCTGGATTAGTAATTTCGAAATGCCATGTATAACCTGTTGAACCATTTTCTTCCAACTTAACAACTGGAATTCTTGATAGGCTGACAGTGTTCAAAACATCGGTTAAAACAATGTTCTCGGAGAACGCAAATATTGCCATAACAAGTATTACAAAAAAGATTGCAATTTTCTTCATAACTACACCTCCTTTAACCCGAGTTCAACATCACATAGATAAACAAAACACATGAGTTCATTTCCCTGAAAGGGTTATAGAGCTTGTGAAAATTGTGAGTGTGTTACTAGGCCTTTTCGCTCAAAAACCTATGTTCAAAACTAAGATTTCCTTTGAATAAAGGATTACAGAACTCCTCTTCTCCCTTTTTGTGCCTATTTGGCCTTTTTTCTGTCGAACGGGGGTTACTTATACTTGGTGGTATAGAGGCTAAATTCCAGTTCTTTAAGTAATTCTATTTATTGACATTATGAATATTATTGCAATAGCTGTAGCTTTATCCATGGATGCATTTGCTGTTTCAATTTGTATAGGCATAACAAATGACAATCTTATTGGAAGAGATATCATGAAAATCTCTTCCAGTTTCGGTTTTTTCAGGCATTTATGCCCATTATCGGATGGTACCTGTCTTCTTCTTTTGGAAACTATATTGAAACCATAGATCACTGGATAGCCTTTGGTTTACTTTCTTTTATTGGAATAAAAATGATTTATGAAGCTTTGGATAAGTAAAGGAAAAAGTTTGAGGAAACTCGAATTAATTTATCAACGATAATTATGCTGTCAATTGCTACCTCTATTGATGCACTTGCTGTAGAAGTAGCTTTTGCCATAATAAATCAAAGCATATTTTTCCCCGCTCTGATTATCGGTATAAACACTTTCATATTCCCAATTATTGGTGTAAAAGGTAGAGATTTCTTCGGAAAAACTTACAGAAAAAGCGCAGAAATCATCGGTGGTATAATTTTGATCATTATCGGAATCAGAATTTTGATAGAACACTTGTTCCTGCTCTAGAAGCTTTTGTAATGTTCTACTACATTCTCAAGATTTATCGCAGCTGCTTTAATTATTTTTTCACAACCACTTATGTCATCGTGAT
>JAYEJL010000141.1:0-1797 GCA_034660555.1 Thermotogota bacterium | reverse complement strand
TAGAAATGCCAGAGATATGGAAAGAATGATTGAACAGCAGAAACTTAAAGCACTGAAGGATCTCTTTTGGAGAAGCTGAACGGTACCACCAAAACTTTTGGCACCCAACACGGGTGCCTTTTTTGTTGGTTTTTTTAGAGTGAGAAGTTTTTTATCCTGATTAGGTTAAAGAAGGTTGTTTTTACTGATGTAGTCATTGTTAACCCAAAAGAAATTTAATGTGATAAAACAATCACAGATTAAGTGTATAATCTGTGGAATACGTAATGAAAGGATTTGTATATGAGTAGAACATTTAAAGAAATGGGGTTATCTCCTAAAACCCTGAAAGCCATCGAAAAGATGGGATTTGTAGAAACAACTCCTATTCAGGAGAGAGCCATTCCAGTAATGCTGGATGGTAAAGATGTGATAGGGCAGGCACACACAGGAACAGGTAAGACAGCTGCATTTGGAATACCTCTTGTTGAGTCACTAAATTTTAGTGACAATAGTGTACAGGGTCTTATTTTATGTCCAACAAGGGAGCTTGCAGTACAGGTTACTGAAGAACTTAAAATGTTATCTTATGGAAGTAAGTTAAACATAACTTCAGTATATGGCGGCGCTTCAATGGAACGCCAGATTAAGGCTTTAAAAGACGGTACTCAAATTGTGGTTGGTACACCGGGTAGAATCATGGATCATATGAGAAGGAAAACGTTGAAACTGGAAAATGTCAAAACTGTCGTTCTCGATGAGGCTGACAGAATGTTAGATATGGGATTCCAGGAAGATATTAAATTTATTCTTTCACATATAGAAAAAGAAAGACAAATGGTAATGTTTTCCGCTACAATGCCGCATCAGATAATTTCATTAGCCAGAGAGTTTCAGAATGAACCGGAGATAATTAAGGTTATCGAAGGTGAAATGACTGTCGCTGCAATTGAGCAATATTATCTGGAAGTGGGTGAATCAAGAAAACTGGATTCATTGGCTCGATTAATTGAGTATTATGATCCCAATCTTTCTCTTGTTTTCTGTAATACAAAGAAAAAGGTTGATGAATTGGTGCCTTTGCTCCAAAAGAAAGGGTTCCTCGCAGATGGATTACATGGTGATTTGACTCAATCAATGAGAGATAGGGTCATGAATGCTTTTAGAAGAGGTTCTCTTAGAATCCTTGTAGCTACGGATGTAGCAGCAAGAGGGATTGACGTTAACGACATTGAAGCAGTATTTAATTATGATGTTCCTCAGGATTCTGAATACTATGTACATCGTATCGGAAGAACGGGAAGAGCAGGAAAATCAGGAAAAGCCTTCACCTTTGCCTATGGTAGATCGGTTCGCAGACTGAGAGATATTCAACGATACACCAGGATAAAGATGAAGAAAATTCATGTTCCTTCAAATGAAGAAATTAATAGCCGACTCCAAGAAAAGTTCTTGAACAATGTTAGAGAAGTACTTGAAAAAGGAAAGCTGGAGAAGTATGAAACATTGATTAATAAACTCATGGAAAATGATTATTCACCAATAACAATTGCATCTGCTCTGTTGAAAATTACGATGAATGACCATTCAGTTGAAGAAACTTCTGAAGAAATTCATTCTCCTGGAGTTATGACAAAATTGTTTGTAAATGTAGGAAAAAAACACAGTGTTAGAGTTGGTGATCTTGTTGGAGCAGTAACAGGTGAAACTGGCCTTCCTGGAAAAGTTCTTGGAGACATTAAAATGCTAAAAAAACACAGCTACATAGAAGTTGAAAGCAATCAGGTAAATTCAGTATTGCATGCTTTGAACAATTGC
>JAYEJL010000140.1:0-9236 GCA_034660555.1 Thermotogota bacterium | reverse complement strand
GCTTTACAATGTCTGGAGAACCAAGCACCGCTTCATGATCAAATATGAAAAACATACCGAAGGAGAATCAAAGTACTACAAACAGATGATGCTAGCTGAAAGTAATTCTGAGTTGAAGAATCTTGTGCTTTCTACATACAGGCAGATACTTAAAAATGTCTCCGACGAAAGGTTAAAAATTCTCAGACAGCTTCCTGGAGGAGTTCAGGCTGGTTTTTTGGTAGATACGTTGAAGCTCTTTGATAAGCACGTTATTGAAAAATGTCCTCAGCTTAAAAAAATGAAATTTATATGGAGTGCAGTTTTTCAACCACCTGTTGTATTTCATACCAGATCAAATAAAAGAAGCGGGATTTTCAAAGTGGTAGATAAACCCATAATGAATAGCTTGAAGCTTCAAAATCCAACAGATTGGTATGTGTTACCAATATTTGTTGGAAAAAAATTGATCTATGTAGTTACATACAAGGATTATCTTGCTCACACAGCAGGACTCTGCAATTTATTCGAGCTGGGAGATATTGAAAAACTCAAGAAAACCAAAGCCCAAGCAATATATTTCTTTGGCATAGAAAACGGTTTCTTTAATAACGAAGAAGAGTCAAATGGAATAATTTACAAAGAGGAAGATGGTACATATATAGGATTGCTTGGCAGAAAAGATCACACGGATTATTTCGGATACATGAAAAAGATAATTCTTACATTACACAATCTTGTTGTTATAGATAAAGGAAATTTGCCTGTGCATGGGGCACTTGCGAAAATCAAGCTTAATAACGAAAAACAATTTGATGTAATGATTATGGGTGACAGTGGTGCTGGAAAATCAGAGACAATCGATGCATTGAACAGACTTAAAGAGACTGTTTCAGATGTAGAGATTGTTATTGATGACATGGGTTCTCTTGAAATATTGAACAATAGAGTTGTAGCCTTTGGAACTGAAACAGGGGCTTTTGTTCGCCTTGATGATTTGCAACCTGGCTACGCTTATTCAGCGATGGATAGAAGTATTTTTATGAACCCTGAAGAACACAACGCCCGAATTATAGTACCTTATTCAAATTACGAGGAAATTATTAAGCCAACAAAAGTTGACCTTTTTCTTTACGCAAATAACTATGAAAAGAAGGGCAGTAACGAGAAAGCATTGACTTTATTTAAATCAGAAGAAGAAGCATACAATGTACTGTCCAGTGGAATAAGAAAGGCAAAGGGTACAACTTCCGAAGAAGGTTTAGCAAAAAGTTATTTTGCAAATCCCTTCGGTGCAGTACAGAGAAAAGAAGTACACGAAGAAATTGCAAAACTTTTTATTCACAAAATGTTCGAAAACAAAATATTCGTTGGTGAACTAAAAACACAATTAGGAATTGAAGGTTATGAAGAAAAAGGTCCAGTGGAAGCTGCAAAAGATCTTCTGGATTTTCTGATGGACAATAGCTAAACCTTATAAAAAGAGATAAAGATGATCATGGATTTATCTCTAGGACTCAACGATATTCTGACAGACTCTTTCATCAATTATGAATTCTGCCTGTGATTTAGCGATAACATGTTCGTCAGCGTAATCCTTTAATGAATCCCCCAGCTGATTATACAAATATTTCATAGTTTTTGGATTGTCCAGGATATGCATTGTTATGAGACGGGATAGTTCTTCTCTACTTTTGCTGGCAAGTTCTTTCAACAATTCAAGGTAATATTCTGGTTCTTTCTTCCCCTTTATAAATAACATTCGCCAGTCTCTTTTTACACTTTTCACTCCCTTTATGTTTAGCAGTATTGAGGCGAAAAGATTCCCCAGATCGCCAAAATACGTGTATAAAGTAGTTCCTTTTTTCTTAGGGTCGTATTCACAACATCTTACAGGCTTTTTGCTTATTGTTTCAGACTCTTGATCGATAATATGCTGTAATTGTTCCTTCAATGAACGCGAACAAATTACAGTTTCAGGGATTTTTCTGGATATGATCGCCTTCCTTATTGCCTGGGCAAAATCATATTCAATTCTTGCACCTAAACTCATCCAGTCGGGAATACGGGTGCTGCGTGCCTCTTCAACTATAACCTTCATTTTCGAATCATCTATTCTGCAAACCTTCCAGCCATGATTTGACAGATTGAAAATAGCTTCCCCCTTACTTTCCCTTTCCTGCTTGAGAACCTGTACAAAAATAGGCTGTAATGTACCAATTTCCGTTCCCCTATGCACCACCTGATATTCTACAGAACCAGGAAAAAGAACAACAAATCCCATTTTCTTTGCACCAATCTCAATGACCTCATTTGTTTTATCACCGGGAAGTAATTCTCCACCCGGATTTCTATATAAAAAACCCTTTTCTACAAGATAGTCAATTACGGCTTTAAAATCTTCTTTCTCTATCCTTTTAAAAGGTCTGGCTTTAAGTAATTGTGCCAGCTCCTCCTTCTTCAGTTTTCCTCGTTCGTAGGAAAAAGATATGAGCTGGTGCGCAAGAAGCTGGGGATAATAATCTAGCGGAAAGATGCCTTCAACAATATCGTCTTCAAGCATCTGAGAAACCCCAAGCAACCTCATCTGACTGTTGTAATCTCTGGCTATTACCCAGGCTTTTGTGTGCGAACTCTTACGACCAGCTCTTCCAATTTTCTGAACAAAGGAGGCGTTTGTATATGGAACATCCAAGAATAGTACCAAATCTATATCTCCGATATCTATTCCCATTTCCAGAGTGGATGTCGCAATTATTACCATAGTCTTTCTCTTTGCCTTGAATCTATTCTCAACATGCTCCCTTAGTTCTTTCGAAATAGAACTATGATGGGTGAGAGCATGAACCCCATTATTGTTAAGAATTCTCGAGTATTTTTCCACATTCTTTCTCGAATCGGTAAAGATGATTATCTTTCTGTTTCCTTTTTTTTGAAGATGTTTCAGGAGTTTTGCTATCTCTACTTCATCTTCGTGAACCACATGAATACTCTTTGTTCGCTGTTTTGAATTAGAAACAATAATCGAAGGCAATTCACTGCCTCCGATAAACCAGTCAAGTATTTCCTGTATGCTGCCAACTGTGGCGGACATTGCTATACGTTGTATCTTATATTCTGTATACAACTGCAATCTCTCAAAAAGACAAACCATTTGACTGCCCCTTGGGCTGGCTGCGAAATTGTGGACTTCATCGGCCACCACAAATCTAAGATTGTTAAAACGTTCTTTAGGGACATTTTTTGATGAAAGCATCCCCTCCATCGATTCGGGTGTTGTGACAAGTATGGAGGCTTTTGAAATAGCAAGTTTTTTATCTGTTAAGGAGACTTCTCCATGCCATCTGGCAACATCAAAACCAAAGGGTTTGAATATGTCCATAAGTCTATTCGTTATATCATTTATGAGCGCCTTTAATGGAGCAAAATATATACAGCGAATCCCTTGAGCTTTATCTTTCAACATAAGATCGAGGATGGGAATCATTGCTGCTTCAGTTTTCCCTGAAGCCGTACCTGACTCAATAAGAACATTGTTCCCCTCGAGTATTTTTGGTATTGCTTTTTTCTGAACTTCAGTAAAACTTAACCATCTGAGATCATTCTTAACGAAGTTTTCAACCTTACCGTCAAGATTTTTACTCATCTTCTTCTTCTCCATCAAAGAGGTCATCATAATTGGCACCACTGTCTTCGCCAGTAGCTAATGCCACAGGAACCTGCTCAAGAACATCATCAATCGAGCCAGGTGAATCTTTAAGTTTGTCAAGGACTTCAACCAGCCATTTAATTATTCTTCTTGGTGCTATGGATATATCTCCCTGAGAATCTGAAAATTTGCTAACAGCGTGCTTTTGAATTTGTTTAAGCTTTTCAGAACCAATATTTGTTGAATAGGACTCTTCATACAATGAAACAAATTTCTCAACAACTTCCTTAACATCTTTTTGTTCCAAATAACCCATCTCAATTACTATCGATTCACTTGTCTGAACCTGTGTTTCACTTTTTATCCTGTCATACAGAGCAGAATAAGATTTAATTCCTTTACTGGCATCCTCCAGCCAGTCCATTGTACCCAACCAAATACTGTAAATGCCTCTTATTTCACCACCTGGAAGCTTATCAAAAATATCCCTCAGGTGATTGTATGTCTTACCCCGGATATCTGATCTACACTGCCTGAGATTCTCAAGCTCATCCATCACCAGAAGCAATCCCTGAATAACTCCCAGGCTTCTCATAAGGCTCATAAAATTGTCAAGAAAGTTCCAGCCGTCATTTTCCAAAAAATGTGTTATTCCATACTGCCTTAATTCTCTCTTTTCAATTTTGTCACCATAAAGATATGCCAACAAATGCCCATTATTCTTCTTATTAATGAAGTTATGTAGGTACGCAGCACAAATATCTATAAGAAAACCACCACTTATTTTCTCTTCATTCTTTAAGTACTTCCCTATCTGTTCTATGGTGAAATCTTTCATGTTCTCTCCATGTTTTTCTTCCATTTTTTCTGCCCAGGTATTCATTATGAATTCAAGCGGATTGTCCTCAAATCCGGCAAATTTGAGATTTCTCATGATGGTCTTAAAGAATTCATCCTGCTTGTAAATACCCTTGTAGTCTTTTTCTGTTAGAAGGGAATAAAGAAATGCCTTCTGACTTGCTACGCTTATTGCATATTTAGCCAGAGTCGTTTTTCCATATCCATAGTCACCCATAAAAATCCTTATTTTACTCATGTTTGTTTGAGATATGTAATCAATATCATTTTCTATTAGTTTTTTCTCGTTATCGCGTCCAATAATCATGTTGAAAGCATATTCTTTGGGTATTGCTACCCCCGCTCTTATCGCGTCAAACATTGGTCTATAGTCCATCTGAATCACCTCTAACCTGAATTAAAACGCATCTGTTCTTTGCTTCTGGTGTCATATATAGTTCTGTTCCTTCTGATGCCATGCGACCGCTTTTGGCTTTAAAACCGGTGAGATAGAAATATCTGGAAAAGAACTTTTCCATCTCTTTAGCTGTGTTTACATTCCAGAAAAGGCATAGATGCTTTGTATAATCCAGAAATTCATTGGTCGTTATGTACTTTTTATCACACAGTATTTTTATTTGTACCATTGACGTTTTGAAAAGTCTAATATAAGCCTGAATCTTTCTATCTACAGATTTAAGATAGTGTGATACTTTATCTTCAAGCGTTTCCACTGATTGTAATAAAGTGGTTTCACTAATCTCTAATTGTTCTGCTAACTCAGTTACATCTGGTTCCACTTGTTCGATATGCTTCATGTAAAGATACTTTATAGCACCTTTTATTGTTCTGTTCCATGTTCCGCCTGGAAAAACGCCACCTTTTCTTGCAAGATTCTTTGCAAATTTTCTGTAGCGTTCCCATTCTCCTTCAAAAATGCGTTGATATTTCTCATCAATTTTATTATCCATTGAGTTCACTCTTTATTCTGTCATGCAGAGCTTCGGGAAATTTTCTGCCCCACACGATTTGATAACCTCCCTTGTTAACGATTTCGATCAGGGGTTTCTGTTCAAAAGATAATTTTGCTGCCAGAGACATCAGTTTGAGTTTATCAATAGATATACTGTCAAGTGGGTTCATTTTACCCGGTTCAAGTGACAATATTTCGTAAACCGCTTCTTTTTCTCCCATTGAGAGGTTGTCTATAACATCATAAAAATGATTCATTATCCTATCTTCATCTGAAGGAAGTTTTTTCTTCGTTACAGGTTCATTTGCAATTTTCGTTTTTTCTTCTTTCTTTGATGTTTCTTTTTCTTTGATTACCCCGTTGACCATTGGCGAAACTGTTTCATAAAGATCATCGCTCTTACTTTCTTTTTTAGAAACTGATCTGGCGGTTCCCTCACCCACAACTTTTTTGCCCATCATGCTGTCTACTTTATTTTTTATATTTCCCCATCTGTTTATTACGCCAGCAATCTTGTGTATTCTGCTTCTGGAATCCTGATCTGCATTTTCAATTAATGTTTCTATAAGAACTTCTTCATTGTTATATACAGTTACATGCAGGAGCTTGTAAACAGGCACTTTGAAATTCTTTCCCCTGCGCTGATTGTCATCTTCATCATATTTTTCTATTTTCCATCTGAAGCCGGAAGGCTCCTTATACGAAGAAGGAGTAAATGCTATTGACGATAGCTCAGTAAGTTTTTCTTCCATGGAAAGGCTACCGTATGTAACAATATCCTTTTTTAGCATCCTTTGAATCTTGATGCCATCTGTAAGAATCTTTATATCCTGTTTTTCAGTTTTGATTACCGCATTGTTTTCAATATCTATTTCAGGTTTAGCTAGAACAGCCGTGTAATTGTATAATTCTCCTGCATTTCGCTTTGGCATCAAGACTTTCTTTTTCTTTTGAATAATCCATACTTTATCATTCAATATTTCTTTTAGCAAAATATCCAGTTCCCTTAAAAACTCTTTGAAGATAACGGGTCGAATTATTGCCAGTGTCCTGGTACTCAATTTATTTCTGTCTAGCGCTTCATCAATTACATCGATCACCCTGGAACCCTGAGGTAACTCATCCTTTAAGTATTTAGTTATTGCTATTCTAAAGGGTTCAGGATTGATAACCATTGAGGGATACGTCTTTTCAAGATAAACAAGAAACTTTTCAAGTGATTCAACAATCGAATTAACCGAGTTTTTTACAGAAGAAACAGGTTTGTCTTTAAGTATAGTTTCAAATTGCTTTCTTAAAAAGTTATCTATTTCAGTTCCTGCCAGTGTTATTTGAGACAGTCTTTTTCTGACGCTTTCAGGAAGGTCCCTGTAAGGTATGTAAAAATGTTTAAATGCCTGTATAGCATAAGAATCTATATCAGCTGATTCCGTACCTATTTCTTTTCCTATTTCACTAAGTGTTTTTTCTGTTTCGAATAACTTTTTTAGACAATCAACCAGATCATTATTCGACTCAACTATTTTTTTGTATTTGATTTCTGAAAAGGAATGAAAACGCTCTTTGCTATCGGGAAGTTGTGAGAAGAATTCACTATCTTCATCATCCAAAGTTTTTTCAACCAAAGTAGCGAGTAGTTCATCTTCTGCTCTTTCCTGATCAGTGAACTCTTTTATGGTTAAACCGTTGCTTTTATTCTCACCAAAAAATGCGACGAGGAATTTTTCGTCTTTTTTGAGGTTCTTGAAAATCCATTTTCTTGGCAATATTATTTTTTTCGTAATTATTAAACCCACAGAAGATCTGTTAATTACTGTCCACTTTTTTCCATTGAAGCGCTTTTCAATTTCGAACACTTCATTAGGTGAAAGTTGCCTTTTCGCCTTCAGACCCAAAAAATCAACCCCAAAATAAATTGATAAGAATTGAATCTAATCCTAAAAAAAGATTATGGTTTCTATCTTTAGTATAAACCATATAACAATATTTGACTAACAATAGACAAATTCTTGTTAAGAGCAGCGTATAATTTTTATAGAAAAACTAATCCTATCATTATCAATTATATACCTGCAATATTTATAAATTAAGAACCTTCCAAAGATGGGTTAATATTATTATAAAATCAGGCATACAAATGTTTATCTTCTTAAAGGGAAAAATGGTTATCTACTCAGATGGTGGACAAAATTCTACCAAAGTTGATAAACAGATTAAAAACAATAAAATTCCCTGGAATGATATAAAGTTCATTATGATAACCCATCATCATTCAGTTCATGTAAACGCACTCGGTCAAATTCTTGGCAGAACTGACGCTAAAATTATTATACACAATTATGAGGTAAAACCTCTAGAAACAGGTTTCCTAGACAGAAAAATCTTTCCCTTAAATCGACGAATAAAACTTTTAATGGGAATGATTTCGCTAAGCATACTGAAAAAAATAAAGCTAAGAACTAAAGATGTAATTCTAAAGTCAGACAGTGATTTTTTAAGAAACCACGGTATTAACGGAACAATTTTAGAAACACCCGGGCATACCTTAGGATCGCTATCGTTGCTAATGGATAATGGAAATGCCTATATTGGTGATGCTGCAATGAATTTCATGAAATTTCTTGGACTAAGAAAAAGACCAATGATCGCAGAAGATTATGAAAAGGTCTTCGAAAGCTGGAGAAAACTGCTTAATTCAGGTGCAAAAGAATTATATCCATCTCATGGTGCTTCTTTTTCTGCTGAAGAACTTTCAAAAAGGTTAACAGAGTTCAATAATAATTAAATAATGTCAACTAATTAACTTCTAAAATTCAAGATAAGTTATCAGTGTTGGTATCGGATACAAATTGTTTGTTTCAACAAAAAAATCCCCCGGAAGATTAATAGGAAAACCAATCTCTCCTCCAAGGTAGAGAGTTGCGATTTTTAGGTTTAGCCCATAGTTAACACCTAATCTTCCAAGAACCAAGCATTCACCTTCCTTAAGATGCCAGAGTCCCTCAAATCCACCATGGAATCTAAAATTACACATATCAGTAGTAATAAAAACTCCGGGAACAATGACATCAACAATTGATTCTCCGGGAATTATGCCTGTTTTAAGCATTAAATCAACTGTTCCAAGATCAAAACGCGCTGTGACAAAAGTCTCAACATGTCCATGCAACTTTATTCCCAAACCCCAGCTAACCGACCAAACACTCAAAGCGATACATAAAATGAAGACTATCAAAAGAAGCCTTTTCATGCTATCACCTCCTCATTGATTAAGAGTAATATGTAAAGTATTAATTACATTATAACACCTAGTCTTAAAAAACACGTTGTACGATAGTAGGTTGTACGTCGTGCGGAAGTTTAAAAATCAGAAAACGTTGTGCGTTGTTGGTTGTACGGAAGTTCAAAAAACTACAAACTTTTGATATGCGATTTGAGAAACAATCGGATATGCTGCATGATGAACAGCAGGTTATGCATGCCAGTTAAAGGAATGGATATGCGACTACATCGGTAAGATCAATAAATAATACCCCCAGCTAAGTACAGCTGGCCACCCTCAAAGGTGGAATCTTTAAAACAGACAAAAGCCGTTGTACGTTAGTGGGTTGTACGTCGTGCGGAAAGCTCAAAATATGAGCATCCGAAAGCCTGCGAACCCAAAAAAAGAGCAAGTAACTTGGTTCTTGTGAATTTATTAGAAAGCGATTACATTGTACATTGTTAGCCGTCTGTCGTATGTATTGTTAACGCACAACCTACCACGGTTGAGTAGCCCAGGGGTATTACACCCCCAGG
>JAYEJL010000139.1:0-1807 GCA_034660555.1 Thermotogota bacterium | reverse complement strand
TTATTAGTGAAAGCATTAAACGTGATTTCAGAGCAATAGTTGTTCCCTGGTATCTCATGAAAGATGTTGTTATGCGTGTTAAAGGGACCGGAATATCAGCTGCTTGTGGTTCTGGTTTTCCATTTGGATATGAGACTACAGAAACGAAGGCGTACATGATAAAAAGATCTTTGGAACTTGGTTCAGAAGTAAGGGATATAGATATCACTGCGAATATTTCTGTTATGAAATCAGGTGATTGGAAATATTTTGAGAATGAAATTGCTTTTCTGTCAGGATTATTAAAGGAAATTACGTGCAAAGTTATTATTGAAGTCTCTTATTTAACAGAAGAAGAAATTAAAAAAGCTTGTTCAATATTACTCAACATTCCGCATGTTGATTTTGTAAAAACCGGAACAGGTTTTGGTTCAAGAGCAACTTCTGTCAAAGATGTAGATATTATGTACGAAGTTCTAGGGGGGAGAAAGGGCATCAAAGTTTCAGGTGGAGTGAAATCTTTGTCACAGGTGGAAGATTTTGTTAAGGCAGGAGCAGATATTTTTGGTGCAAGTCGAGCCATTGAAATTTATGATGAGTTTAATGTTCGTTATCCGGAGCATGATGATTTACCGCATTTAACTTAAATGAAACTATAAGGAGGATTTTTTATGAAACTATTTATTGATGATGGAAACGTTGATAAAATTGCTGAACTTTTTGAACTTGGACTTTTTTCTGGAGTAACAACAAATCCCAGTATTCTTAAAAAGACCGGAAGAAAACCTCTAGAAGTTATTAAAGAGATACTTAATAAGTTTTCTGGCGATCTTTTTGTTCAGTGTACTTCTGAAAATATTGATGACATGGTTAAAGAAGGGACTAAACTCTTTGAAATTGCCCCTGATAGAATCATACTTAAGATACCTTTTTCTAGAAATGGAATCAAAGCTCTAAAAAAGCTAAAACGATTAGATATTCCTACATTAATAACCGCCATTTTTTCAGTTCCTCAGGTTTTGGTGTCAGCGGAAGCCGGAGCAGATTATGTGGCTCCTTATGTTAGTCGTATGGAAAATGCAGGTATTGATCTTTCTGTTGTTAATAGTATGCAAAGGGTAATAACCAATAACTCTTATGAAACGAAGATTATTACTGCGAGCTTTAAAACATTGACACAGATTTCAAGAATGGCCGAATTAACTATTTACGGAATGTCTCTACCAATAGCTATGTATGATAAATTCTTTGCTCATAGCGGTACATTAAAAGCAATTGAAGGTTTTGACTTAGATTGGAATGCTATTGAAAATAGAGAATGGGTATCTATATAATCAAAGGTTCTAATAATGAAATACATACTTGCCCATGACCTTGGAACAACCGGAAATAAAGCAACTTTATTTAGTGCAGCTGGAGAGTTGATTGCATCTTCATTTAAAGGATATGAAACATACTATTCTGGATCTGACAGGGTGGAGCAAGACCCTGAAGATTGGTGGAATTCTTTTCGTAAAGCTACAAGAGATATAATTAACAAATCCAATGTTAATCCAAATAACATTATAGCTTTAAGCATAAGTGGGCAAATGATGTCTGTTGTTCCTGTGGATGGTTCAGGTACTCTATTGAGAAAAGCTATGATATGGGCTGATTCAAGAAGCTTTCGCCAGGTAGATCTTGTTAAATCTCTACTCAAGAAAGAGGACATTTATAGCATAACTGGATCAAGAATCTCACCAAATCATCAGGGACCAAAAATTGCGTGGATAAAGAAAAATGAACCAGTAATTTATAAGAAAACGCATAAGTTTCTTCAGGCTAAAGA
>JAYEJL010000138.1:0-1808 GCA_034660555.1 Thermotogota bacterium | reverse complement strand
CCACGAAGTAAAGAAATCTAATAAAATTGAAAAGGCACACATCTGGCAATTGAAATACTACCTTTATTACCTCAAACAAAAAGGCATTCCAAATGTTACAGGCGAACTAAATTATCCTAAATTAAAAAAGATTGAAAAGGTCAATTTGACAGACAACGATGAGAAAAAGTTAAGGAAAATATTTTCCAACATTGATGAAATTATAAATAGAGATACCCCACCTTCTCCTATAAATAAGTCCTTTTGTAAAAAATGCGCTTATTATGAATTTTGTTATGTGTAAATTGGTGAATTAGTGAATTAGTTACAAGTTTACCAGTTCACCAGTTTACCAGTTAACAAAACTATGAAACGCTCTTTTTACATATTTAGCAATTGCGAACTAAAACGGAAAGAGAACTCTTTACAAATAATCTCCGAAGATAAGAAAAAATATCTACCAATAGAAACTGTGGACAATCTTTATATCTTCTCTGAAATGACATTCAATACCAAACTGCTTAATTTCCTTGCACAGAAAAATGTCATTGTGCATCTTTTCAATTATTATGGCTTCTATTCCGGCAGTTTTTATCCGCGCGAGCATCTTATTTCCGGGAATGTTTTAATGCGTCAAGTCGCTCATTATTTGAATAAACGAAAACGACTTAAACTTGCAAAAGAGACTATCCTTTCTGCTTCTCATAACATCCGAAAAAATTTAATCTATTACAAGAATAGAAACTGCCCTATTGAGGAGCAACTAAAACAAATTGATGAATTGCGAGAGCAAATTCCCATAACTGAGGATGTCCAGATGTTGATGGGCATTGAAGGAAAAATCAGAGAATATTATTACCAGGCATTTGCAAAGATTATCCCTGAGACTTTTGATTTTGTGAAAAGGGTAAAACATCCTCCTGACAATATGATAAATGCCTTAATATCATTTGGGAACTCTCTCTTATACACAACTTGTCTGAGTGAAATATACAAGACACAATTAAATCCGACAATTAGTTATCTACACAGTTGTGGAGATAGAAGATTTTCATTATGCCTTGATTTAAGTGAAATCTTTAAACCCATAATAGTTGATAGACTTATTTTTACACTTCTTAATAAGAAACAAATCCAAAAGAATGATTTTGAAAGCAGTTTGAACTTTTGCTATCTGAATGATAAAGGGGAAAAAACATTACTAAGAGGATATGATGAAAAACTTAATCAAACCATTAAGCATCCAAGACTTAATATCCAGAGTAGTTATAGAAGATTAATCAGATTGGAATGCTATAAAATTATTAAGCATTTATTGGGCGAGCAAAAATATGAAGGCTTTAAGGCGTGGTGGTAAAATTGGTTAATTGGTTGGTAGTTCTTGGTTGATGGTTCTTGGTTGATGGTTGTTAATTAGTTTTTACATAATCATCTTAACCATCCACTACCAACTATCAACTATCAACCATCAACTAAATTATGTATATTATCTGGGTTTACGATATAAACACTGAAGATAAAAAGGGACAAAGACGCTTACGGAGAATCTTCAAGCTCTCCAAGCAATATCTTTTTCATATTCAATGTTCAGTATTTGAAGGTGAGATAACAAAAGCAAAATTAGAAAAACTAAAATATGAAGCAAAAAAGATTATTGATGAGAAGCACGACTCTTTGATTATCTTCAAGTCCCGTAATCAGAGGTGGCTGGACAAAGAGATTATTGGTATTGAGAAAGCTGATACTGATAGTTTTATTTGATCTTCCATCAGCCATCATTTGTTCCTTGACAGAGCAGTTAATAAATAAAAAAAGTGACTGCAAAAATA
>JAYEJL010000137.1:0-9428 GCA_034660555.1 Thermotogota bacterium | reverse complement strand
CACGCATTGTAATCACTGAAAGACTTCATGGCGGACTTTTGTCTCTTTATTTTGGTGTGCCATTCATATGGTTGAAAGGAAAAAAGTTAGATGAGGTACTTTCTTCAACAATTGAAAATTATGATCACTCATACTCTTCTGAAACTGGTAATTTATCTGAAATTATTAATGAAGCCATTAAAATTGAAACGTTAAATGAAGCCTCGGAAAACTACAGGTCAAGCTTAAAGGAAGCTGAACAAAAAGCTTCAAAGTTATTGCAGGATGTTATCTATGAATAGGGAAAAAGATAGAGTAGTACTTAAAAGAAATATCAGAAAAAGGATTGCACATGGCCATCCCTGGATATATTCCAATGAGATTAGTAAAGAACCGGATGCATTTGATGGTTCAATTGTTGATGTTTTTAACTGTTCAAATCATTTTGTTGGTAAGGGATTTTATTGTAAAGATTCGAAAATAAGAATTCGATTAATCACCAGAAAATTTGAAAAGATTGACGAAGATTTTTTATCTAAAAGGATTAAAAGTGCATGGTTGACCAGAAAGAAATATTTAGTTGAGGAAAAACAAAGTGCAATGCGAATAGTCTTTGCTGACGCTGATTATCTACCCGGATTAATTGTTGACAGATATGGTGATTATCTCGTAGTTCAGTTCAATAACGAAGGTATAAAACAACTAAAAGACAAAATAGTAGAAATTTTGGAAACCCTTTTCAAACCAAAGGGCATTTTTCAAAACTCTATTTTCAATACATATGGTGACAATAATTTAAAACGTGGTTGGATTACAGGTAATGAAGTTGAACTGATACCTTTCAAAATTGATAACATGGTTTGTTTTGCTGACACACATGGCCCAGGTACTGGGTTTTATCTTGACCAGAGAGATAACGCTGAAAATCTTTCATTATATGCAAAACATAAACATGTGCTTGACCTGTTCTCATTTACAGGTAATTTTTCTCTAAGACTGCTAAAAAAAGGAGCTCTTCACGCTACACTGGTTGATAATTCGAAAAGAGCATTGGAAGTAGCGGAAGAAATGTTTAAGTACAACAACCTTATTGATAAAGCAACTTTCATAAACGAAAATGTGTTTCAATATATCAATAATGAAAAAATCAAAGCTGGACTGGTGGTATTCGACCCACCTCCTTTAGGAAAATCATCAAAGAATATGAAAACTACGTTGAACAGCTATAAAGAATTGAATGTACGTACTATTAATGATATCCCAAATGATGGTATACTGGGAATAACGTGTAGATCATATAATGTTACCTGGACATCATGGTACGAAATAATAAACAAATCATTCATTGACACGAATAGAGTTGGTCGATTATTATATATGGGTGGACAGTCTGTTGATTTTCCATCATTGAGTTGTATTTACGAAACGTCATATTTGAAATTCAATATATATATGATTGAGAGAAATTAAGCATGTAATTTGCGTCGTTTAATTGATGTATAATAGTTTAAAAGAATTTATGTCCTCGATTTGGTTTTTCTGGAGGTTGATATGAATGGCCAAGATATATGTGGTTACTTCAGGCAAAGGTGGGGTTGGCAAAACCACCATAACTGCCAATATTGGCTGTGCTCTTGCATCGTTTGGCGAAAAAGTATGTCTAATCGATGCTGATGTTGGTCTAAAGAATCTTGACATTGCTATGGGACTAGAAAACCGTGTTGTGCACACAATACTCGATGTGGTTAACGGAAAAGTATCACCAAAAGAAGCTCTTGTAAGACACAAGCAATTTAAAGAACTTCATTTACTTGCAGCTTCTCAAATAGCTACAAAAGAAATGCTTTCTCCTGAAGACATGAAAAGAATAACCTCAGAATTGTATAACGATTTTGATTTTATAATAGTTGATTCTCCTGCCGGTATCGAAAGGGGCTTTAGAAATGCCATAGCTCCAGCTGAACGTGCGCTGGTTATAACTACACCCGAGCTTCCTGCAATAACAGATGCTGACAGAGTAATAGGACTTTTAGACAATGCCGGTATAAGTGAAGAAAATGTCAGGCTGATCATAAACCGATTTAAAGCTCGGATGGTCAAACGAGGAGACATGCTGACAACAGAGGATATCAAAGAAAATCTTGCAGTTGATCTGATGGGAATTATCCCTGACAGCGAAGATATAATTGTATCTTCTAATAGAGGAATTCCGGTGATACTAAATGGTAACAAGGGTAGAAACAGTGTAGGTCGTGTTTTTGAGAATATTGCTTCACGTCTTCGTGGAGAAATGCTTTCAATCGATAAAGATTTCGAAACCACACCTAACAAAGGCTTCCTTGAACTGATAAAACGCATTTTCGGGCGCAATTGAGAGGAGTTGATTGCATGTTCTTTGGACTATTCAGAAGAAAGAAAAAGAAAGAAGGAAGCAGAAAAGATGCAAAAGATCGTCTTCAGGCAATTGTTTCCGGACGCAGACATTCGGTGCCTGTACGCGAAGTGATATCACATGAAGTAGTTGGTACGCCTGACAAAGACATGCTCGGTCAGATCAAGAGATATGTTGCTCAACGTTTCAAGGTGGAAGAAGAAAATGTTCGTGTACAACTGGAAGAGCATAATGGTTACGTGGTAATCATCACAAATGTGGTTTTTCATTAAAAGGATGATTTCATGGTTGTAAGAAAAAGTTTAAAGACTTCAAAAAGAAATGAATTTGTTAATATAACCTCACTGGTACAAAATGCATTGTCAGAAAGTAACAGTTCTGATGGATTCATAACAGTTTATGTGCCCCATACAACTGCAGGAGTAACGATTAACGAGAGTGCTGATCCGGATGTTGTATACGATATATTAAATCATCTTGAAAAAATGGTTCCACCAAACAAAGGGTACGCTCATATCGAAGGAAACGCCGATGCTCACATAAAGTCAAGTCTAGTAGGTTGTTCGATCACCGTTCCCTATGAAAATGGAAAACTTCTTTTGGGGACATGGCAGGGTATATTTTTCTGCGAGTTCGACGGACCGAGAAACCGCAAATTGATCATTCAGATGTAATTTTACTTGTTTTTATAATATATTAAACATCAAAAAAAAGAGCCCGGAAAGGGCTCTTAATTACTTTTTCAATATAACTTCGTCTTTAATAAATAAGTTTGTTATCGTTGTCCTTCTTCTGCTGATTTCCCTTAAGCTGGTTAACGAAATTTGCTGGAGCGACATCGATGACATTATCGTTTTCCACGGCTTCAGCAACTTTTTTACGATATTCTTCCATTCTTTTTCTAATCTCTTCAACATCGCCTTCAAGCCATTTAACTAAACCATCGGTTACATTGTCAATTGCTTCATCGATGGACGAATTTTCGTTTATTAAGCCAGCCTTTTTTGAGATCTCAAATTCTTCTTTAACTGCATTTCTAATGGTTTCCTTATCGACGTCATTATCATCATTTTGCTCTTTATAAAGTCTGAAAAGTACATTAGATTTTACTCTCAGGTCGTCAACAGTTGCTTCCAGCGATTCAACTTTAGAGAGTAACGATGTAATAATATCTTCTAATGATACCTGCATGTCTTCACTTCCCTTCTTTTATTCTAATAATATGTTTGTTCAATATTTTCTTTGTCACTAACAAGCTGAATGCACTTGTAATAATCGGTATTCCAATTCCCAGTAAGCATGATAACATAATATTTTCCTTGAATATTAACAAATCAGTATTTTCTAATGAACTTATGAATAACGTTAATACTACTATGTTTCCAAAACCTATAACAAAAGAGATTATTTCGAGGAGAAGAGTGGAAGAAAAACCCAATCGTTTTTTATTAACCCCGGATTTATAAGCCTTTGAAGAAAAATAAAATACCATTCCCAGTTTCGCAGATATCAAAAATGTAATAAAAGCTCCAGGAACAATAAAGAAGTGAGCCAAACTAACATCTGATATAAAAATTGCAGCTGATAGAATGCCAGTGAATAATAATGTATATACGGTTGCTATTAACAGGCATTTGGTGTTTAGTGTTTTCTTAAAACTAATCGGAAGATAAGCTGGAAAAGGCCATGCAACAAACTCTGCAGAAAGAATAATAACAACCATTTGAGAAATATACAGCGTCGAAATAAGCAACATTACAATTACAGTTGAAAGGAATTGACGTGTAATAACCAATATAATGGCTGAGAATAATACAGGATAAAGGAGAAAGAAAATCGCATTTTCTCCTCTAAACAGAAGTAAAAGCTCCTTTTTGATTACTGACATAGCTTTTTTTTCGGGTATATTTTCTTCTTTTCCTCTGGACGAAGGTTCAAAAATAAAGCTATTGGCAACACGAATGGACATCCTTATCAACCATAAGTCTAATACAACGAGCAATAACCATTCAATTAAGCTCCCCTTTGCAGCCAGCATCACCCAGGTGGATGGAAGAAGTCTCAATTGACTAACAGATAAAAAAGCTTTCTCTGTTGTCATACTACCTGTACCAACAAGTGAGATCATTAACAGGAATACACCCGCATTGAGCAGTGTTAAGAAACCACTTAGTTTCCTGGCAGTAGTTTTAGAAATGAGAGTGCCAATTAATTTACTAATTGGAACTGAAAGTCCCATCGCAAAAATAAAACCAAGAATGGCTGCTCCTGAAGATAAAAGGACAGTTATGCCACCTTTTGATAATCCATAAACAAAGGCAACAGAAAAATATAAAGCGAAACTCACAAATGTTCCCAAAAAGGCTTCAAAAAATTTATAGAAAAAAATTGAAGCGCGAGAAATAGGAAATTTTAGAAGGAAACCTATTTCATCTTCATCATAAAGGTTATAAATAAAGAAAGGAATTTGATTTAAAACTGCAAGTATCAACAGTATTAAAGAAAAAAAGGAAAAGTAGGCATCTGCAAGCGTTAAAAACGATTCGTCTCCAAAAATTTTTACCTTATCAAGCTCTTTGAAAAAATTTATTGTGGGTAAAAATGCCAGACAGAATATTGCAAGGATAACTATTAAATAAAGGACTGGCAGTTTCCTGAATTTTTCATTTCTATTTATTGAGGTATTTTTCAACCTGTATTTTACAAGTAGAGCAAAATCTCCCATTAATTATCACCAGATAACCAGTTTTTTTAATCGAGCTGGTCTATAATATCGTAGAATTCATCGCCACCGGTAAGCTCCAGAAATAGATCTTCAAGGCTTTTGTTACCCTTATTTGATATCTTTCTTAATTCTTCCATAGTTCCTTCAGCAATCAATTCCCCTTCATTAATAATTCCTATTCGATCACACATCTTCTCAGCCACTTCCAGAACATGGGTAGTCATAAAAATTGTGGTTTCATTCTCAGCCATTTTTCTCAGAAGTAATTTTAGAAGTTTTGCACTTCGAGCATCCAGACCAACTGTGGGCTCGTCCAAGAAAATTACTTCAGGCTGTCTCATCAAAACAGTTGCCACCATCAATTTTTGTTTCATGCCGTGAGAATAATCACCAATGAATTTGTTGAGATAATCAATGCCAAAAATATTGCATATGTCATTCAATCTTTTTTCAACTTCATCAACATTTACCTTATATATCTCCATGATAAATTTTGCGAATTCATAGCCTTTGAGATTGTCATACATTCTGGGTTCATCAGGAACTACTCCAATTCTCCTCTTTATACTCATCTCATTATTTGTCATGTTCATATTCAATATTTCTACTGAACCATTATCAGGTTTAAGCACCCCGGTAAGCATTTTAATTGTAGTTGTTTTACCTGCTCCATTGGGCCCAAGAAAACCATAAATTTCACTTGGATATACATCAATATCTAAATCTTTTACCGCTATCAGGTCCCCAAAACTTTTTGTAAGTTTTCTGGTTTTTATCATATATCAGGACCTCCCATTATTGATCATACACGTCAGGTGCTTTATCAAAAAAGGTAGCTATTCGAGGATTGAACGTAAGCTTTACAATACCTATAGGACCATTACGTTGTTTCCCAATTATCATTTCCGCTTCATGTGGCTTGTCAAGAGATTCAGATTTATCTTTATAGTACTCTTCTCTGTAAAGGAAGCTTACCATGTCAGCATCTTGTTCTATGGCACCTGATTCTCTTAAATCACTCAGCCGTGGTCGTTTGTCTTTTCTTTGCTCAACTGCTCTTGAAAGCTGAGACAAAGCAACCACAACGACATTTAATTCCCTCGCCAGTAACTTTAACGACCTCGATATCTCAGATATCTCCTGCTGTCTATTTTCAGCGGAACCTCTAAGATGCATCAGCTGCAAATAATCTACAAACAACGCTTCAATATTGAATTCCGATTTAATCCTTCTTGCCTTTGCTCTTAACGTTCGAGGATCCAGCGAAGGTTCATCATCAACAACTATTTTAGAACGATAAAGAGCATCAGCCGCTCGAGTTAAAAGATCCCATTCATCAGTATTAAGATAACCCGTTCTTACATTATGAAGATCCACTCTTGCTTCAGAACATAATAATCGTTGGGCAAGCTGTTCTTTAGTCATTTCCAGACAAAAGAAAGCAATCGGGATATCGTTCTTTAATGCCATATTTTTGGCAACATTCAAAGCAAATGCTGTTTTCCCCATTGACGGTCTGGCTGCAACTATTACGAGATCTGATTTATGAAAACCGGTTGTTATCTTATCAAGCTCTCTGAAACCCGTCGGAATACCCGTAACGAGTCCACCCGATTCGATAGTTTCAGGTCTATCTTTCAGTTTCTCAAGGTCCTCAAACACTGAATTCATTATTGGTCCCAATTCCCTGTATGATCTTGAACTCTGACTTTCAGTAATACGAAATATGATTTTTTCAGCGTTATCGAGTGTCAACTCTGTGTCATCTGAAGCATAGGCTTCCTGTGCAATCTTTCCTCCAGCATTAATTAGAGCTCTTAAAAGCGACTTTTCCTTAACAAGTTTTGCATAATATAACACGTTTGCTGAGGTTGGAACCACGTCAGCCAGCTGAACTACCGAAACTTCTCCCCCTACGTTTTTCAAGGCATCTGTAGAGCGCAAACGTTCGGTTATTGAAACAATATCAACAGGAAACCCATTATCGAAAAGATATTCAATAGCGGCGAATATCAATTTATGTTTGTGCAGATAAAAATCATTTGAACCGACAATTTCAATGACTTCAGGTAAAGCTTCCGTATCAATAAGAACGCTACCTATAACTGCTTCTTCTGCCTCTACGCTATGAGGGGGAGTTCTTGGTTCCACGGTCATCATTCCTCTCTCAGGAATTTTTCAATATTATCTACAAGCTTTTCCGCGGGGATATTCGTAACGATTTGGCCCTTGGTTTTGCCACAACCACCATTAACTGACAACTCTTTTTTAATATGGGAAAAAATGGTTTTTAGATCTATTTCTTTAGAGAAGATCATAAATTTATTTTCTTCAATTCTACCAATAAACACATACCTTTTGCTGTTAATGTAATTGGGGATTTTTTCAATAATACTTTTTTCTGCATCCAAAAATCTGCATAAACCTTTTTCTTCATTTACTTTCTTCGCATAAAATTTAGCCAATCTATCATGTAACTCATTCTCATTTCTTTTAAGTTCTTTTATTTCTTCTTCCATCTTCTTCAGCTTATCGGGAATCTCATTCAAACCACAGGTCAGTTCATTATTTATCCATTTTGTCAAGTGGTGGATCTTTTGATAATATTTCAGCGCTCTTAAACCTGCTACAAAGTACAATCTGGTAAGCTTGCTCTTTTTCTTTTCTGTCTTCAATATTTTCAGAAAACCAAGTTCACCTGTATTATCTACATGAAGTCCGCTACACGCAATTCTGTCAATTCCCTTTATGTTGACAATTCTAATTTTCTCTCCTTTTTCAATCAAATCACTATCCACAGGTTTTCTCAAATCCAAACTGTTAATTTTTTCAATAGGATATTGTTCTTCGTAAACGTCCCGACATTGTTTTACTTCATCAAAAAAATATTTCTCTACTATCTTTTCATGACTCACTTCAAATTGTGGTAAATCAATAACTATTGTGGAATACTCTTCCCTTATTTGAAACCCCTTTGTTTCTGCGCTGAACTCTTTACTTATAATTGCCGATAAAAGGTGCTGCGCAGTATGTTGCTGAGCTATATCATATCTTCTGCTCTCATTCACTTCCAGTTCAACTGTCTTACCAATCTCGAAGTTTTTCTCTGTATCAACCGAAACACATATTTGTTTATTACGGCGCTCAACGAACACAAACCTTTCTCCGTTAATAATTCCTCTGTCACCAAGCTGTCCACCTTCTCCATCGGGAAAAAGGTTGTTACTATCAAAACAGACTTTTGTAAACCGCTTACCTTTAAGAACATTTGCAATTTTTATAATCATTTTCTCACCTATGACTTGATATTATGGACTTAGATATGTAATAATTATACAGTAGATATTTTTTTCATGAAAGGTTTAAATGAATTTACGGGGTGATATAATTGCAGGAGAAACCAATCCTCGACGTTCGTAATCTCAGTACTTATTTCGACATTGCCGAGGGAACGGTAAAAGCAGTACAGGACGTTTCTTTTACATTAAGCAAAAATGAAGTATTAGGTATAGTAGGTGAAACAGGGTCGGGAAAAAGTGTAACTGCGAAGACAATAACAGGTTTAATCGATAAACCTGGTTATATTGCTAGTGGTCAAATACTTTTTGACACTGATGAGTTTTCTCAAAATGGAGAAAAAAATACAATTGATTTGGCCAAGATTAAGAGAAGCATGTTTTCAAGGATTAGAGGGAAACACATTGGCATGATATTTCAGGACCCAATGACATCTCTTGATCCTTTGTATACTATTGGAAGACAGATGGCTGAAACAATTATTCATCATGACAAAGTTTCCGAAGAAGAAGCAAAACAGAGAGCCATAAAATTGCTCGATCAGGTCGGGATACCAAATCCGGTCGAAAGGATTGATGATTATCCATTCCAGCTTTCTGGCGGACAGCGGCAGAGAGTGGTAATTGCCATCGCATTATCGTGCAATCCTGAAATACTCATAGCAGACGAACCTTCTACAGCGCTTGATGTTACCGTTCAGGCTCAAATTTTAGAATTAATGAAAGAGCTTCAGGAAGAATATCAGAGCGGTACGATATTCATTACACACGATCTTGCAGTAATCGCTGAAATTGCAACTAAAGTTTCTGTTATGTACGGTAGTTACCAGATGGAGATTGCATCAGCTGAGGTTATATTTGATAATCCAATGCATCCATACACATTCGCTCTATTGAACTGTATACCAAGACTGGATGTTAAACAAAAAGAACTTGCACCTATACCCGGTCAACCACCAGTGATGATGGATCCTCCAAGTCTTTGTCCATTTTTGCCAAGATGTGAAAGAGCTACCAAAAAATGTTATCAGGAATT
>JAYEJL010000136.1:0-9472 GCA_034660555.1 Thermotogota bacterium | reverse complement strand
AAATTACTTTTGGTTCATTTAGGAGTGATCCAATTATGAAAAAGAAGATGGAAATAGAATATCCTTCTACACTTCCTGATGCATTACAGGAAAGTTCAGATAATTTCGAGCGTGAAGCAAGAATGGCAATGGCTGTAAAACTCTTTGAAATGAAGAGAATATCCTCTGGAATAGCAGCAAAGATTGCAGGCATGGATAGGGTTAGTTTTCTTCTGGAACTGCATAAATATGGAGTTTCTATGTTCAATGTGAAAGTTGATGCGTTAAACTCAGATGTTGAAAATGCGTAAAATGATTGTAATTAATACAGGACCATTGATTACCCTGATGGCAGGATTTGGAGATTTAAGTATTCTCCAGAAAATATATGATAAGGTTATAGTTCCTTATGAAGTAACCAAAGAGATGTCAGCAGAGGATACTGATCGTTTTGATGCTAAAGCATTTACTCGAAACAAATGGTTAGACAAACGGGAAAAATCAATAGACATTGCTCCATTTCTGGCCAATACCCTTGATAAAGGAGAAGCGAATGTAATACAAACAGCGCTTAATGAAACATATTGAGACAGTTTGTGTTGATGAAGCTGCAGGTAGAAGAATTGCACGTTTAAATAATTTAAAGGTTACAGGGTTCCTTGGGATAACAATAGCTTCTATAAAAGAAAGAGAGAATATTGAGATTAAAGAAATAATAGATAATATGAAAAAAAGAGGAATATGGGTTAGTGATAAGTTGAAAAACAAAGCGATAGAACTGGCAGAAAACGCTATGAAACAATGTGACTGATTTCGGTTTCTCTTTTTTTGGTTTCTCTTGGTTTCTCGTTTTTGCAAACCTATTCTGACCTTCAAAAGGCTACACACCTCACCATTTCGTGGTCCCCTCCTCTAACACAGAGAAGATTAAAAACTCACTTAACCCGAATTGCGGTTGTTAGACCTTGGATCTCTGATCTTGAGTGGTTCAAAGAAACTGGACCGGCTTAAACCTTTCTAACAGAGGGTATTTTCCTGTATTGAAAAATGGTGGAGATGTTAAAGGTTATCAGGTAATGAGCAGGTCAACGGGGAAACGTTCTGTGGTTTTTGGAGTACCAGTTTGGAGAGAAGAAAAAATTACAGGATTTGTTGGATTGTCTGCATTTTTCGAAGGCTGGAATTCAGATCTTATTTCAGAATTTAAAGAGCTTGACAATGTGCATTTTTATGCCTTTGATTCACAAGACACCCTTGCACTAACAGATAACACCGAGTTACTTCTTGGGCCACTTGATGTTGATGTTCCGGGATTGTCAGATAGAATTAAATCTCTGGATAGCGAAAGAGGAAGCTTTCTTTTTGTTGCCAATAATACTTTAAATGTAGCAGAATATAAAAGATCTAGTGAAACAGGATGGACTTTTGTTATTGTCTCCCAGTATGAAACTGAAAAGAAAGATCGGCAAATGCAAGTTTTGTTGAATAAAGTTCGTAATCAGTTGCAGGGAATTTTCAACAGAATGGATAAATCAATGGCTGAAAATACGGAAATATTGAGCTTATATCATAATAATGAGAAGATTGTTAGAACTTTGTTGAAGGAGCTTCATCAGGAGAATCCTGAAGTTCTTGATGTTTCCTACATAAGTGAGGATGGTTATCTTAAATATATTTATCCCGATGATTATAGTGATATTGAAGGATCATGGATAGGAGATAGACCGTATATAAAGAAGCTTATTGAAACAGAAAAGCCAGTACTAAGCGATGTGTTCTTTACGGTAGAAGATTTCTTTGCTGTTGATCTGGAATGGCCAATTTTCGATGAAGATGGTGAATTTGTGGGAGCCTTGAGTTTTCTTATAAAGCCTGAGTTGTTCCTGGCTCCAATAATTCTTCCGAATAATTATAATCCTTATGAATTCTGGCTTATGCATCCAGATGGGACGATACTCTACGATCAGGATGAAGTGGAGATTGGGAGAAATTTCTTCACAGATCCACTTTATGAACCTTTCAATAGTTTACAGGAACTTGGAAAGGAAATCTCCAGCAATGAATCAGGAGAGGGAGTGTACAGCTTTTATTCTAAAGGAATGGATGAGATGGTTAGAAAACAGGTAAAATGGACATCTGTGGGGCTTCATGGAACCCAGTGGAGACTGATTTTAACGAAGGTAACCGATTGAGATTTTGTATTGAAAACTTAATTCTGTTATTTAGCAGTTATAAGATAAGGCCGAAAAATTCAAAGGGAATAGGGAGTAATTTCCTATTCCTTTTTCTTTTTCCTCTTCTTTTTCATACGTTTTTCATACATATCCTTAATCCATTCATTGACAGGTTTCTTCCATCTTTCTGATTTGTTCGGAATGTTCTTAATCAGTGATTTTGGATTCAATCCCATTTCTTTCGCCATGCGTAACGTTTCTCTGTTTAGTTTGCATTTTCTTTTTGCTTTGGCCCACAATTCTTCTTTCTTATTTTTATCCATTTCTTCCTCCGACAATTCCATTTGTTTACAGTTAAGTAATTTTCACTGGTTGATTAATGCTGTTACTCTATCAAAATAACATAAAAAGCTGGTTTATATATAGAGGAAGCATTAATTATTTATAAGAATGCGCAAACAAATGTAAGTTATGTTCAATTGAAGCAGGACTACTTTTGGTACTTAAAGATAGTCGTTTTTCAATGGTAAGATTAAATCGTTTATGTGCAATAGTTTAACAATATTTAGTGGAGTGAAAAGTATGAAAAAGCTTTTATGTTTTTTCCTGGTAGTAGCTTTAGTTGTAATAATGGGTTTTTCTGGAGAACTTCAGTTTCTTGAAAAATCACAAGAGCGAGCAACAATACTCAAGCAATGGGAAGTTGAACTAACAAAAGCGATGGAAAAATTGAATATTCCTGGGATGGCTGAAGGAATAATCTATAAAGATGAAGTGATATATAAAAATGCTTTTGGTGTGAAAGATTTAACTTCAAAGGAACCGGTTGATATTGAAACGGTTTTTCAGATAGGATCAACAACTAAGGCATTTACTTCTGCTCTTACAGCCATTTTTGTAGACGAGGGGATCATTAACTGGAGAGACCTTGTGGTGATCTTTATCCTGAGTTTCGTATGAAGGATTCCTTTGCTCAAGATAACTTTCTTATTGAAGATCTTATGGCACAGCACAGTGGCTTATATCCTTATGCAGGTGATATTCTGGCAATCTGGGGTTTTGGTAAAGAAAAGGTTCTCAGTTCATTATCTGAATGGCCAACCATGTACAGCTTTAGGTCTGATTTTAGCTATGTCAATAATCTGTTCGTTGTGGTTGAGGAAATTCTAGAGAGGTATTCAGGAAAAAGTTATTCAGAATTATTGAAAGAAAGAATATTCGATCCGTTAGGAATGAATAGTACACATGGAACATTAGACGATTTTATTAATGAAAGTAACGCAGTAACAACCCATGTAAATAATGAAAAGAATCCAGTTCCAATAGATCCTGAGGGAGATATCATTAAGTGGGTTAAATCTGTAGCTCCTGCAGGTGTTATAAGTTCAAATATTCTCGATATGCTTAAGTGGGTAAATATGCACCTTAATAAAGGTACATTTGATGGCAATGAAATAGTTTCGAAAGAAAACCTACTTATTACACATTCACCGCATACATACGTCTTAGGGAACCCTTCAGAACCCATCGCAGCGTATTGTTTAGGCTGGGTAATGGAGGAATTTGAGGGCTTTAAAATCTTGTGGCACAACGGTGATACTTCAGGATGCCATACAATGATACTCATGATACCGAAAGCCCGGTTGGGTATTGTGATTCTGTTAAATATGGGTAGTCATGAAGTGCCCGATATTCTTGCAAAGGCCTTTGTGCAACTTACGCTTGGAAAGGAACTCGAAATATTGGATCAGTTATATACAGAAGATTCCGAAACGAGTGATGAAGATGTAGAAGTCTATCCTCATCTTACTCTCGAAGAATACACTGGCAAATACCACAATGAAATATTTGAAGACATCGTGATAAAAGTAGAAGATTCAGTTTTAAAAGCAGAGGTGGCAAATGGTACCCATGTTTTAACTCTTGAACATATAACAAGAGATTATTTTACTGCCCATCTGTTGCCTTATATGAAGGATATTAATCAGGTATCATTCCTGGTGAATGACAAAGGGAAAATAAAGGGATTTTATTTAACTGAGCCATCCAGTTCCGATCCTTATTGGTTTGAAAAGGTAGAAAGAAACAAATAGGGAAATTCATTCATATAACAAGTTATAATTCACTCATAAATAAAACTGGCCCGGATATTTTCATCCGGGCTTTACTATTAAATAACAATCATTTATTTTGCTTTATACAGTATTATTCATTTTCTTCATATAAGACTTTATGTAATTTCTCCATTCTTAAATCTGCCTGTGCAATAAGATCAGAACACTCTTTAAGCTCTCTTGTTACTTCTTCCTTTTTCTCTCCGTTAAATTTATAACCAAGATCATGTTCCAGAGTGGCCCAGTAATCCATTGCAATTGTTCTAAACTGAATTTCAGCCTTGACCCACTCTTTCTGTTGTGAAAGGAAAACAGGGATTTCTACATCAATATGCAAGCTGCGATAACCATTGGGTTTAGGGTTCTGAATGTAATCAGTTTTTTGTACCATATACAGATCGTCCTGAGAAAGCAGGAGTTCAGCAATTGCATATACATCGTCAACAAAAGGACAGATAACCCTAACTCCAGCGATATCATTCAGGTTCTCTCTTGCCGATTCAATACTGAGCTTGTAACCCTTTCGTAACAGTTTTTCTGCAATGCTTCTTGGTTTTTTAACCCTTGTTTTTATTTCGTGAATTAAATTTCTATTTTTACTAACCTTCATTTCGTCATTAAGGTTTTCCAATCTAGTCGTTATATTGCGAGCAGCCGACGCATAAATGTTTTCTATTTTAATGAACGAATGAATTGTTTTCATCATATTTTCATGGTCACTGTCTATCTTGTATTCATCGAAAAACTCTCTTCTTTCAAAGAAATCTCTTGCTCTGGAATGTTCAACCTGCATTAGCTTCCCTCCCCAGACGCATAATAAATGTAATTAATTATTCGAGAGTATTTTCCCAACCACCTCTCTCTATCAATTTTAAAGGATAGAATAAATACATTAAAACACACTGAACGTTCAAAATTATGACTTAAACCTCAATGAAAAAGATCAAGTGTCTATTACGTCATCAAACGTTATTTAAGATTCAAATGGGTGATATATCTGTTTATAACTAAAAGGTAGTGAAAATACCAAATTGACCGGTGGGAACCAAATTAGGCTTCATGCTATTTATTTCTAGCAATAGACAGATATTTACTCCGACCTGCAAACCGATAGTGAAAACCGGATTAGCATTCCAGCCAATGGCACCGATAATTCCGGGTATAACACCGATGTATAAATTATCTGGCTTAATGAAAGATACACCTATTCTGGGAACAGTAAAAAAATTGATTTTCTTACCGGTTGATAAAGCAATAGGATGGGCATAACCTGCAGTTACAGAATAAGACCAGGGTCCTCCGCTACCAAAAATACTTAAAGGCGGTGAGGCTCCAAGACTGATGTACAAACCACCATCTGTTTCAATTGTTGCTCCTAATATGGCTGGACCTTCTATTCCTGCTCTTATCGTGGCTCCAAAAGTGAGTAATGGAAAAATCATAAAAATAATTACAACAATTTTTTTCATATATATAATCCCTCCCTTTCAATCAATTATATTCTTATAGTTGCGCTTAATTATATATAGTTGCCTATGTGTACCTAATATCCTTCTATGATGATTTTTTTGCTACAGATATTTTTGAATTAGGCTCGAATTTTGAATGATTCTTGAGTATTTTGAAGCTGACTTATTTTTTGTTACAGATTAATTATTAACGATAAAATCCAAAAGAAAATCGAGAAAATGCAATTAAAAATGATTAAACTGTTTTAGAAAGCTTATTTTGGCTGAAACTTGAGTATATGGAATTATTGCTATATCATTTTGAGTGATATACTGTTAATTGAATTAGTTGCACTGATTATCAAGGAAACAACAAAAAATTGAATGTGCGGTTTTATAGATCGTAATGTTGATTTTTAATTTGTATGAGATGTGGTCTAATAAACCTCCGTAATAAAATATAATAAAAATTGCAAACCAGCTCGTTTGTTTAGTATTTATTAAAAGAGGTGTGCATGTTTGGAAAATTTTGGTTACCGAGAATTGTGTAATTATGATCTAAAGGAGCTTTTGAAAAAACTAAAGCCTCATGATCACTTATGCCTACTTTATGAAGATAGAGATGTATGGGCAGACACGATTGTACGTTTTATTCATGAGGGGTTAAAGCAGAATCAAAAATGTATCTATGTTGCCGATGAAAACACTGCACGGGAAATAAGAGATATTTTTAGCGATAAAGATATTGATATATCTAAATATGAAAATAATGGACAATTTGTAATTACCAGCGAAAGAGATACTTATACCAGAAACGGGCATTTTGACCCTGATTCTATGATCAACCTATTGATTTCTGAAACTGAAAAGGCGATTGAAGAAGGATATGATGCCCTTAGAGTAACCGGAGAAATGACCTGGGCACTTCGTGGGATTAAAGGTTCAGGAAAAATTCTTGAATATGAAGCGAAATTGAACAGAGATTTATTCCCAAATTATCCATGTACTGCAATATGGCAGTATGATATACGAAAATCTGATCCTGAAATAATTAAGGGAGTTTTACTTACTCATCCTTTGGTAGTTAAAGATAGAAAGATATATCGCAATTTCTATTATATAGAACCAAAAGAATTTCTTAATCAGAAAAAAAGTGAAAGACAGGTAAAACAATGGCTGAATAACCTTGAAAGAGAAAAACGATCCCTTGAAACTATCAAAAACCAGAAAGAAGAATATGAAACAACCTTTAATTCACTGAATGAAGGAGTTATTCTACAAAAAAATACTGGTGAGATTCTTTCCATGAATGAATCTGCAGAAAAGATTCTGGGAATAAAAAAAGAAAATGTTATAGGCAAATCCTCAGTAGATTACAAATGGAACATGATTAAAGAAAATGGGGAGGATTTTCCGCCAGAAGAACATCCCTCAATTTACACATTGAAAACAGGTAAGCCCTGTAAGGATAAAGTTATGGGACAAAAAAATAAAGATGGAAGTATTACATGGATAAATGTAAATACCAATCCAGTTTTTAGTAAAAACAAAAAGGCACCTGATAGGGTTGTCATTTCTTTTTCCAACATAACGAAACGCAAAAAAGCGGAAGAAAAACTGAACCAAATAAAATGGATGCTGAACACCAGACAGAGCAAAAAGAAATATTCTGATCCACCCTATGGAAATTTAACTGAACTGAATAAATCAGGCCTTATATTAAAATCTGTTGGAGAAGACATATTGAAGGAAATTGCAACTGATTATCTCGGCTTGCTTGAAACTTCAGCCTCTATATATGAGAAAAACGGTGATTACGCACTAGGCATTTTTTCTTCAGGCTGGTGTAGGTTCCTTCATAGCTCTTCAAGAGCACTGTGTAAAACAAAAGACAATAGAGAAGCTCTAAAAAGTGGTAAATGGCTCTGTCATGAATGCTGCTGGAATGAAGCTGCAAAACCAGCTATTGAAAGCGGTAAACCCACAGACATAGCCTGTGAAGGAGGAATACGCCTTTACACAGTACCTATATGGGCAAATAACAAAGTTATTGGAGCAATGAATTTTGGTTATGGTGATCCGCCAAAAGATGAAGATACATTAAATGATATTGCCAAGAAGTACTCCGTTGATATTAATGAGCTAAAGAAAAAAGCTGATGAGTATAAGAAAAGACCTCCATTTATTATTGATCTCGCAAAAGAGCGTTTGCATAGTTTGGAAAGATTGATAGGAGCAGTGGTTGAAAAAAATCAGGTCATGGAAGAATTAAAGGCAATTAATACCAGACTTCAATTAGCTTACGAAGGTGCAGGATTGGGAATCTGGGATCAAGATTTTAAAACAAATAAAGTGGTTCGTACTGGTAATTGGTATAAAATGCTTGGTTATAATCCAGAAGAGATTGATGAAATGGTTGATGCGTGGAAAGAATTGATTCATCCAGAAGATAAAGAAAGAGTAGAAAAAGTAGTACAAAAAACAAATGACGGCGTCACCGATGAATTCAAAGTGTCTCACAGATTAAGATGTAAGTCCGGCGAATATAAATGGGTACTTAATTGGGGAAGAGTAATCGAACGTGGTTCTAATGGAAAACCATTACGTTCAACAGGTATTCATATTGATATAGACAAACTAAGAAAGACGCAAGAAGAACTAAAAGAAAGCATGAATCAGCTAAAAAGTATTACTGAGAGTGCAATTAAGGCTCTCGCTTCAGCAGTAGATTTACGTGATCCTTATACAGCAGGACATCAACGAAGGGTTGCCCAGCTTGCTGTGGCGATTGTAAATAAAATGCAGCTTGATCCCGAAAGAATAGATGCATTAAGATTGGCTGCTTTGGTACATGATGCTGGAAAAATTAAGGTTCCTTCAGAAATACTAAACAAACCCTGTAAACTTAGTGATCTGGAGTTTTCTTTGATTAAAGAACATCCAACTGCTGGATGGAAGTTGTTTAGAGACATAGAAATCACCCATCCGCTTGCTGAAATAATTTACCAGCATCATGAACGACTTGATGGAAGCGGTTATCCAAGAGGTCTTAAAGATAAAGAAATATTGTTAGAATCGAAGATACTTGCAGTGGCTGATGTAGTCGAAGCTATGTCTTCTCATAGACCATACAGGCAGGCACTTGGAATTGAGACAGCTCTTGAAGAAATCGAGAAGAACGCTGGGAAATTATATGACCAAGAAGTGGTAAAAATTTGCGTCAAATTGTTTAGAGAAGAAGGATTCGCGTTTAAAGACTGAAATATAAGGATATTGTTTAAGCTGAGATTTATCTATGGAACTACAAACAAAGGAAACTTGAAAGCATGAAAAAAATGCTTGAAGGTTTAAGTGTTGGATTGCTACCTTTAGATGAAAAATTCAGACGATTTGAAATTTCAGAAGTAGGAGAAACTCCACTTGAAAACGCTCACATAAAATCAACTGAGTATTATAGAATAATTAAGAAACCATTGTTTTCTTGTGATTCAGGACTTTATATAGAAGGGCTTCAAGAAGACGAACAAGCGGGATTGAATGTACGAAGAATTAATGGTAAGGAACTTTCGGATCAGGAAATGCTTGAGTACTATTCAGGACTTGTAGATGAACTGGGTGGTAAAGTACTGGCAAAGTACAAAAATGCTATATATCTTATTGTAGATGATCAGCATCATTATTATCATGACGGCGATGACATTTCGGAGTACTTCTTTCTTGTGAGCAAACCTCATAATAAAACAATATCCGGATTTCC
>JAYEJL010000135.1:0-39981 GCA_034660555.1 Thermotogota bacterium | reverse complement strand
TCAGGGAAGATTGAATATCTTGAAACCCTGGTAACCAGTGCATTGTTAAAGATATAGTATTCAGAAGAGATCAAAATTCGTACGAAGATAAAGTTAATACGATATTTTGAACATCTATGTTTTCACAAACTGAGTAATTAAACTTGACAGAAAAAAAGTTTAGTGTTAACATAATTATGTTACAGATTATAGTGATTCTAAATAAAGTATTGAAAAGGGGGTTTTATTATGGAAAAAGGAATGCCACTAATTGGTGACAAATTTCCAGAAATGAAGGTAAACACAACACACGGTGAGATGGATTTACCTGAAGCGTTCAAAGGTAAATGGTTTATTTTATTCAGTCATCCTGGAGACTTTACTCCTGTTTGCACAACTGAATTTGTATCCTTCCAGAAACGCTACAAAGAATTCAAAGAATTGAACACAGAACTAATCGGACTAAGTGTTGATCAGGTTCACTCGCATATTAAATGGGTAGAGTGGATTAAGGATAACCTGGATACTGAAATCGAATTCCCAATAATTGCCGATACGGGAAAGGTTTCTGACATTATGGGATTAATCCATCCAGGAAAAGGAACAAATACGGTAAGAGCAGTATTTATTGTAGATCCGAAAGGTATTATCAGAGCAATTCTTTATTATCCACAGGAACTTGGTAGAAACCTTGATGAGATCGTTAGAATGGTCAAAGGTTTCATAACTGCTGATAAACATGGAGTAGCAATACCTGCAAACTGGCCCAATAATGAACTTGTCAACGATGAGGTAATAGTGCCTCCAGCAAGTACAGTTAAAGATGCAGAAGAAAGACCCAAAAAGTATGACTGTTATGACTGGTGGTTCTGCCACAAGAAAATATAAGAAATAATCAACACATAAGGGGCGAACAAGATCATTGTTCGCCCTTTTTTTGTTTTCTAGGTATTTACAAAAATTAGAATAGTAAAGTGCTTCAAGCACAAATTTTCTTCAACCAATTAAGATAATTAAGAATTTCTAATTTATCTTGTTGACAAAATAAAGTTTTAGTGTTCTAATTATATAGAACAATAAGATTATATGGAGGTGTAACAGATGAACGCAAAATATCCTTTAATTACAAAACTAATCATCGCAGCTATCCTGGGAATTCTGGCCATAGTAATTCCTTACGCAGTTCTGAAAGTACTTTTTGTACTGGCGGGGATCATAATTTTTGCCACCACCCTGAAAAAATTTGCGTGGCTTTTGATAACCCTGTCAGTTGTGTTTATTGTTTTACCAATCGTTGTTTTATCAGCTATAGGAATACTGCAGCCACCTTTCTGGAATATACCAAATTTTATTGGACCGGGACTGGAACAATTTTTTGATAATTCGTTCTCAACTGGAAGAGGTTCCTATAGCTCAAACACCGCAAAAACGCTACATCCTGATACATATGTTGATGCGGCAGATTATCTTTACTTTGATGGGTTAGCCTTTGAAGTTGAGTTTGATCCTGAAAGTGAAAGAATACATATCCCTGACGAGCTCGAACTAAATGAAATCCACGGAATTTTACGTATTGAACTTCCTGATAGTTATATAAATACAAAAGCTATTGTTACCATCGGCACAAAAAAAACCTTTGAAGAAATAAAATTTGATTCAGTTTTTGTGGATATGGAAGGATACGTACATACAAATAAATTCGTTGTTGATAGTACAAGCGTTAAGATCAGCGGAGATATTAATGCAGAAGAGCTTATCTCAATAAGAAGTACGTCTGTTAACGCTAAAAGCAATTTGAATTCGCGTAATGTTCAGATTGATGGAACCTCAGTCAATATCGAAGGTAGTATGTTTTCAGAAAATATTAGAATCAGTGGAACAAGTATAGATTTAGATGTTGAAACAGAACTTACAGAGCAGATTTCATTAAGGGGCACTTCGGTTACCGGGACAATAAAATATCTCGATGACTGGTCAGGAAGCAGAAATTTCTCGATTAATGCCTCTCGAGGTGATCTTGACATCTGGATTCCCGGGTCATCAGGTACATTGTCTATAAACAAAAGTGGCATAGTCTCGATTACAGAAAGACGTTATTAAAGAAGTGAATGGTATGTTGACAAAAGTAGATAAACATTCAGGAGTTCCGGCATATATACAGATTATGAATATCGTGAAAAAGGAAATTATGTTTGGAAGACTCAAAATTGGAGACCAGCTTCCTCCCGTAAGGGAATTAGCGTCAAGATTTGGAGTAAATACCAACACGGTGTTGAAGGCCTTTGAAAAACTTCACTATGAAGGTTTGCTGGAGGCAGAACAGGGAGTAGGTTATTTCGTAAAAGAATCACATATAGTAAATAAAAAACTGGTTGAGCTAATAGAAGGCACTGCCAGTGAACTTAAGAAGAACAATGTAAATCTTCCCATGGCGAAGATTTTACTTGAGGAGGTGTGGAAAAATGCTTGAAAAGGTTGAAGCATATTTCATGAAAGAATTTAGTGAAAAGGCGGGGCGTCTTGCGATATTTTCATTGTTTTTATTGATTCCTGATTATAGAGTGCGATTGTTCTTTATTTTTCTGTTGATCACAAGTTTTTTACCTTCAGATACGCAGAATAAGAAAATGTCAAATTTACTGGCACTCCCCTTTTCATATTCAAGTCTGTTCTGGTATTCATATATTTTTCTTATTGCTGTCGTTTCAGTAACGGAGTTTATAAGCGCTGGACTCTTTTGGAGTAAACATTGAATTAATGTCACTGTACTTGTTAGGATCGGTAATATTTGCCACCGCTTATTATGCAATCGCGGTATTGAGTGTTACAGCGGGACTGGACAATTTTGGTATACCGCTTCTGATTTTCCTGGTGGATCTTATTGCAGGAGGTGAAGGGAATAGACTTGTAAGTGGAGGTTTCAATGTTAGATGGTCCAACCCTTATTACTACATTAGTTCTATCCATCAAGGTAATGTCTTTATAGTAAGCGCTGTAGCTGCTGGATTACTAATTGTTTCCTATATAGTGTTGTTAAAGAAGGGGTACAGAAATAATGATCAGAATAGAAGAATTGAGCAAGAGGTTTGGTTCAAAAACCGTTCTTAATAATATTTCACTCAACATAAAAGAAGGAGAGATTTTCGCCTTTGTTGGGCCAAATGGTGCAGGAAAACTACAACACTAAGATGTATTTATGGTGAGCTTAAACCAGATAATGGTTCAATAAACGTTTTTGGCGGGAAACTCGATTCAAAGGCAAAACAAAAAATAGCTGTACTAACTGAAGACAGACTGAATTTTAGAGGATTTACAGGTGAAGATTACGTGGGAATCTGGAGAATGCTTTATCCTACCTGGCAGGAGAAGATCTTTAACGGCTTTGCCGTGCATTACAAATTCGATCTTTCTCAACGGGTTGAGGTTTATTCCATGGGAATGAAAACTCTATTTCACATGGCTCTCACTGTTGCCAGCGGAGCGGATTTATTATTGCTGGATGAGCCGACACAGAACCTGGACCCGGTTATAAGACAGGAAATAATGGAAGTTCTCAGAGATTACGTAATTAAAGAAGGTAAAACAATGATCATATCATCACATGAAATCTTTGATCTGGAAGAGATTGCTCACTCCTTTGCCATTATTCTTGAAGGGCATGTAATATATACCGATAGCATGGATGAAGCAAAGGAAAACCATAGAATCCTAACCCAGGAAGAGAGCGTGAAGGCAGGAGAGGTTGTTTCTACCCTGGGTAACGAAACCCTTGTAAAAACAACAGAAGAAACAGGAAGGTTTGCAAATTTTAAGGAAATTGTTCTTGGTTATCTACAGAGGAAAAGCGGATTCAGACCTTTTGAGAAAAGTCAGAGTTTTAAACTGGATAATTCTAACAATAAATCAGGTTTTAAGCTTTAACGCCATAATATATTTAATATTGTAAAATGGGTTGACTTCAGATAACATTAAGTCAACCATTTTTTTGTATAGAATCACTGGGAAGTGGAGGATTTTTACTATGGATGAAAAAGAGGCCGTCTTAAAGAGTGATGTTCCCATAACAAAGGATAGTTTAAAGAAGGATTTTAATGAACTCGGAATGAGAGAGGGCTTAACGGTAATTGTGCACTCATCTCTTCAATCGCTGGGATGGGTTTGCGGTGGAGCAGTTACGGTTATTCAAGCCCTTGAGGAGATTTTAACGGAGAAGGGAACACTTGTCATGCCTGCTCATTCATCAGATTACTTTGAACCCTCGGACTGAAGCAATCCACCTGTACCCGAAAGTTGGTGGGGGGTAATGAGAGACAATATGCCGGTCTTCGATCCTTCATTAACACCAACAAGGGGTATGGGAATCATAGCTGAAACATTCAGAAAGCAACATAATGTAGTAAGAAGTGAACATCCACAGGTTTCCTTTACTGCCTGGGGAAAATATGCAAAGTATATCACGGAGGGTCATCATTTATCCTATTCGTTGGGGCCTGATTCGCCCCTTGGAAAGCTCTATAAACTTGGAGCGTGGATTTTGCTGTTGGGCGTTGGTTATTCAAAAAATACATCTCTTCACCTTGTTGAATACCTTTCAGATTATCCATCAAAAGAATTGATAGAACAGGGAGCACCAGTAATGGTCAATGGAAAAAGAGAATGGGTAACATTCAAGGATCTTGATTTGTCGTCGGATGATTTCGAAGATGTGGGGAACGCTTTTGAAAACCAGATGTCACACCTGGTTAGAAAAGGAAAGCTTGGTGTAGCAAAAGCCAGGATGATTCCACAAAAGGTTCTGGTAGATTTCGCTTCCGAATGGTTTTCAAATAACAGGAAGGAACATAAAAATGAAGAAAATTGATCACTGTATCCTCGAAGGGTACATAAGTGTTGAATCTTCATTGATTGCGCGAAGTAGGAAAATAAAAGAGATTTACATTCAAAAAGGAAAGAATAGAGGAACAATTGACCATCTTGTTAAACTTGCAGGCTCACGGAAAGCTAAGATTGAATTGGTTGAAAAAGACTTTATAGATAATCTGGCCACGGGTAAAACCCATGGTGGTATTCTGGCTATTGCTGGAGAACGAGAATATCTTAAGCTTGAAGAACTTTCTCTTGGTAATAGAGACAGAGCCCCCTTTGTTGTAATGCTTGATGGAATAGAAGATCCATTTAACTTCGGTTATGCAATTAGAACCTTTCATGCAGCAAGTGTGGACGGTCTTATTCTAAAACCGAGGAATTGGATGAATGCTTCCCACATCGTGGCAAAGGCATCTGCTGGTGCTTCTGAGCTTATACCAACAGCTGTGGTTCAAACGGATGAAGAAGCTGCACAGTACTTCAAACAAAAAGGACTGAAGATTGCCTGCTCATCAAAAGAAAATTCTATTTCATTATTTGATATCGATCTTACTGTTCCGCTGTTTGTTGTTATTGGAGGAGAGAAAAGAGGAGTGTCAAGAACATTCAAGAAGAATGCAGATCTAAAATTTAAGATTCCTTACGGTAGAAATGTTAATTATTCACTTCCAACTGTCTCAGCAGCTTCGATAATAGCTTTTGAAGTCTTAAAACAGCGTTTATGATGATCAATCCGAGAATATTCACAAGCGTAACTGTGATATAATTCTGCAAGGAGGTGGGAGTATGGAATTATACAGTAGTAGTGGTGATTTACCGCCTTGAGAGGATGTTTATGAATGTGTTACACCCTCCACAATGTACTAATTTTATTTTGATTTAATAACTTTTTTAGCAAAGGAGGGTAAAGTATGATTCGTTATTTCCTTACTGAAGACAGAACCTTAAAAGAAATCGATAATTTGCAGGAGAAAACCTGGATAGATGTGCAGAATCCCTGTGAAGATGATATGGCGTTATTAATGGAACTGGGAATTGAAGAAGATTTTGTTTACGATGTTCTTGACCCAGAAGAGAGAGCTCGCTTTGAGCAGGATGAGAACAATATATACATAATTATTAAAATCCCATTTTTTGATAAAGAAGACCCTGAAGTACCTTACAAAACTCTTCCCCTTGGTATAGTCATAACTCCTGAAATGATAGTAACAATTTCAGCGTGTAAAAATGAAATTATCTCGGGCATTCTGGAAAAAGAACTTGCAGGATTTTCAACAAAAAAGAAATTCAGGTTTTTATTGAAGTTGTTTGAACGCATTACCATATATTATTTGAGATATTTAAAAGAGATTCGCAGGCAGTCAAACACAATAGAAAACGAACTCCATAAGTCAACTAAAAACGCAGAATTAATCGCAATGCTAGAACTGGAAAAGTCCCTGGTTTATTTCACCACATCTTTGCGATCCAACGAGCTTGTGTATGAAAAACTAAAACGCGCAAAAATATTGACTCTTTATGAGGAAGATGAAGAGCTGTTTGAAAATATAATTATCGATAACAGGCAGGCAATTGAAATGGCACAGATCTATAGTGATATATTGAGTGGTATGATGGATGCCTTTGCTTCAGTTATATCCAACAATCTCAACTTAATAATGAAGATCCTGACCATCATTACCCTGGTTTTAACAATTCCCATGTTAATCGCTTCAATATATGGTATGAATATTAGTCTGCCATTGCAGAGCAATCCCTATGCTTTCTATATAACAATGGGTATCGGTGCAGTTACTGCAATCATAATGGGTGTTATTCTTTTTAGAATACGATGGTTTAAGTAGATTTCAGCGATTTTAAAGAGAATGCCTGGATTATCGATAGAACAATGAGAAACCCATAAAGAACATATCCATTGAAGAAAATTGCAGAAAATGAGTACACAAGAGCCATTAAACTCGCTACGAGTACGGTGGCTCTTTTGTTATTGTTCAGCAGTCTATACAGTTTATCGTAGAAATGGTCTCGGTCTCCGGAAAAAGGTGATTTTCCTGCCTTCACCCTTCTTATAAATCCAAGAATAAGATCCAGCACAGGCAACCATATAATAGCTATAACCAGTGATAGATGCTGCCCTTGATATGTTTGGATCAGCGCGATACCGAAAACAGTTCCCACAATGTAGCTTCCTTGGTCGCCTAGGAAAATTCTGGCTGGAGGAAAATTGAAAAATATGAATGCCAGTATAGCAGCGGAAAACACAATATAAAGATTGTCAGTTAAACCGCCTACAATAAGTGCTAAAGAAGAAACAAAGGATATTACTCCGCAGATACCATCCATACCGTCTATCATATTATAGGCATTTATAATTACTGCAAACGTAAAAGCTAGGATAATCGAACTTAAAATCGGGTGATTAAATACAAAGAAAGAAAGATAGAATCCTGTAACAAGCTGCAAGAGAAGTCTTACCACTGGAGGAGTTCCAAATCTGTCATCTAAAAACCCCACCAGCCACATGCCTGAAACAGCAAAGAGTATAGGTGATGTATAAAAAAGTGCGGGTGTTATTCCGGCCAGTACTGCCATACCTCCGGTATAAGGAATAGGTCTTTCATGGGGTTTCAACTGTCCCGCAGGTTTATCCATAAGGTCGTACTTTATACCAATTTTCCCAAATATATATATGGCAGCCAGGGTTAAGAAAAAGGCTATAATGAAAAGCAGCATTCAATCATCCAACACGCTCGATGGCTTCTTTCAATGTTTCAGCGACATAATTCTGTTCTACCACGGTTAAATTGTTGTGAAAAGGTATTGCCAATGTTTGTTTTGATACCTTTTCTGTTACCGGGAACATGCCCTCTGTATAACCAAACTGTTTTTTATAGAATGGCTGGAGATGAATTGGTTTGAAATAGTCACGACACTGAACACCATGATTGTTTAAGTATTCCATGATTTTATCCCTATCTAATGTTTCATCAAACCTTATAACATAAACAAACCAGCTCATCTTTGTTACATAATCTGCTATGTAAGGAGTTTGAACACCTTCAACATTTTCAAATAATGAGTTGTAGCGATTGGCTACTTCACTTCTCCTGTTAAACAGCTCATCGAACCGATCCATTTGTACAGAACCAATGGCTGCAGAAAGTTCATCTATTCTGTAGTTATAACCAAGTCTTACGTGTTCCAGCCAGTTCTCTTCTACGCCTCTACCCTGATTTCTCATGCTTTTTGTGTTTTTCGCTATGGTTTCATTATCCGTTACGATAATTCCGCCTTCCCCCGTAGTTATCTGCTTGTTGGGGTAAAAAGCGAAACTTCCTGCTTCACCAAAACTTCCTACTTTATTGCCCTTATATTCGCTTCCAAGTGCTTCACAGGAATCTTCAATAATTTTGATTTTGTGGTTTTCACAAATGTTTGTTATTCCATTCCAGTCAAGAGGATGTCCGAAGATATCCACTGCCATGAAATAACCTGGTGTAAAAACTGGAAGTGATAGTTTTTCTGTCTTCATACCCCTTTTCTCGTAAACCTTTAAGGCGTGATCAAGTGTCTCCGGAGTGATATTTAGTGTTTTTTCATCAATATCAGCGAAAACAGGCAGAGCATGTTCAAAAAGAGCCACATTGGCAGAGGAAATAAACGTGAAAGATGATGTTATCATTATATCTCCTGAAGTCATGTTCAGTGCTCTGGCTATCAAATGGAGGGCTGAAGTACCGCTGTTAACCGCTACTGCATAAGAAAGCCCTGAATATTTAGCTATCTTTTCCTCGAATTTCTTTGTGTACTCTCCAATTGAGAGCATTCCTGATTGTAGAACTTTATTTACAGTTTCAATTTCTTTTTCAGTAATATCTGGACTTGCTAAAGGAACAAACATTAAGCCTCAACTCCTTCCTTCTTTCGTGAAAAGTAAGCCAGAATCAGTCCAAGCATAAAGGACCACAGTGCTGCCATTCCTATCTGAAATTCCCTTGGTAGTGAAAAAGTGAGTGTATGTGCAGGAATCCAGAACCACAGTAAACTGTAAAATGCTTTATCGATATTTTTCCAGTTATTCTCTCTCGTTACAAGGTTATCCAGTGCCCTGTGTATCAAAACAAGAAATGGACCGAATTGAAGATTCATGGAAATTGATCTGGTCAAAGCATGTGCGAATCCTTCCATAACGCTTTCAGGTAGCAACCCGTTCAAAACCAGCGCTGCAACGAAACCCTCAAATCCTATAAAAGCTATTTTTATAGGCACGGCCAGTATACCCCATACAAGAGCCTTTGAGAGAACGAAGTATAAAGTAAATAAACCTTTCTTTCCAGCCAATTTGGTGGCAAGAATTTCCCCCAGTGTTCCCAGTACTGCGAACTGTGCTATGGCTGAAGTGAAGGGATATGTTGTGACAAAATCAATATAAAAGTCCATTTGCTACCTCCTGCTTAATCCAGTTCAGGGTATGTCTTCACGATTTTGGAAACTGCGTCAGGCAAATACGTTTTGATTATTTCATTTATGAGAGCGGGATTCTGCTCCTTCACAATCTTTTCAATTTTACGGAGTAGTTCTTCCGTATCTTCCTTATTTAGAGTATTATCGTTTATAAATTTTAGTATCTTTGGATGATCAGTATCTTCAAAATTTTCTGAATCCAATTTCAATTCTTCAAAGAGTTTCTCTCCGGGACGAACACCTGTGTACTTTATTTTTATTTCCTGGTCAGGTACATATCCTGAAAGGGTTATCATATCCTTTGCAAGATCAGCAATTTTTACTGGTTTTCCCATATCAAGAACAAATACCTCGCCGTTACTAGCATATGAACCTGCTTGAAGAACAAGTGACACAGCTTCCGGTATAGTCATAAAATAACGTTTCATTCTGGGATCAGTAACCGTTAAGGGGCCACCATTCTCTATTTGCTTTTTGAAAAGAGGGATTACGCTTCCTCTGCTCCCCAGAACATTGCCAAATCTTACCATACCTATTCTTGTATTTGAAGTATTCTCATTTCTTGCAAGAGAACGTAGAAGTTCTTCAGCAAGTCTTTTGGATACACCCATTACAGAAGTTGGATTCACTGCTTTATCCGTAGAGATCATTATAAAAGCCTTACATTTATGTTTGACAGCGTTATGTGCCACATTATAAGTACCCAATGTATTGACCCTTAATGCTTCAATGGGGTTTTTCTCCATGAGTGGTACATGTTTGTGGGCAGCAGCATGAAAGACAATCGTGGGTTTGAATATCGAAAAGATGTATTCCATCCTTTTTTTGTCCTGGATATCTCCTATGACCTGTGAAACCCTAAGTGAAGGGTATTTGTCCTGAAGCTCCCTGGAAATACTGAAAATACTGTTTTCACCTTTACCCAGAAGGATGATCTTTTTGGGATTTAACATCACTATCTGTCTACAAAGTTCACTTCCTATGCTTCCACCAGCACCCGTTACCAGAACAATTTCATTTTCTATGTATTCCTTGATTTTCCTTTTATCAATCTGCACACTTTCTCTTCCTAAAATGTCTGTTATGTTGATATCACGGAGATAACCAAGGCTTGCTTTCATGTCTATCAATTCAATTAGCGCAGGAAGTATCTGTACCCTAACCTTGTCCCGGTCAATGTATTTCATTATTCTTCTGATTTCTTTCGATTCTACAGAAGGCATAGCAATAATCACAAGCTCAACGTTATAATTTTTGATAATTTCCATAGTCTTTTCTGTATGACCAAGAACAGGTATTCCATGAATCTTCTTTTTTTGTTTTCTTGGTGAGTCATCAAGGAACCCTATCACTTTACCAAAGGGCGGATTCCTTATTATTTCGTCTGCTATGGATGTCCCAGCATCGCCGGCGCCAATGATGAGTATTTTGCGTGAGGAAGGCTCGCCCCTTTTGGATCTATAAAATAGAAGGGATAACCACAATATTCTGGAAAACACAATGAAAAATGTCGCTCCGACAAAACACATTGTGGCAACTGTAAAGGGAACCGTAAATATGTTAATACCGAACAATAACATAAATCTGCCAAATAGAAATCCAGCAAGATAACCAATGACCGTTCCTCTTAAGATTATTAGCAGATCACGGGATGTTGAATAACTCCAGGAAATTCTGTAAACACCATTAGCAACAAGCAAAATCAATATAATAAGAGAAAAGAACAAACCGTTCTGGAAAAACTCTGGTTCATTTAAAGAGAAAATACCGTATCGCAGGTACATTCCCAGAGTGTATGATAGATATATTAAAAGGAAATCTACAAGTAACAATATTAAATTTCTCAACCAGCCACTGATTCTTTCAGTGATTTGCAAAATATCACCTCTCAAAGATTTTATCACAATAAAAAAACTATCCCACTGTTATAATTAACATGTTATTATCTATCTAACCAAAATGAGAACGGGATTAAAAGTTTGGAGGTGATTTAGTGAAAAGACTCTATAAATCTCGTAAGGAAAAAATGATCGATGGTGTTTGTGGTGGCATTGCAGAATATGCAAATGTAGATCCAACCATAATTAGGCTAATATTCTTTTTACTTATTTTTGCCGGTGGTGCAGGTATCATTCTGTATTTAATAGCGATGATCATAATGCCAAGAAAACCGTTTGAAGAGACAGAAAAAACAGAGGAAGAGACAGTTAAAGAAGTTACTGAGGAAGAAAATAGAAAAGTTGTGTCACCAGAAAGTTCCAAAATAATACTGGCAGCCATCATTATAATAATTGGAATATTTCTCCTTTTAAATGCCTTTTTACCTGCAGGCTGGTTTTCACTGTCATGGAAAATACTTCTGGGAGTTGTACTTGTAGCTGGCGGAGGAATTATTATCTATAAATCCTTCGAGAAGGAGTGATAAAACTTGAAGGTCGCCATAGGTACGTTACTGGTAATATTTGGTCTGTTGTTCATATTTGGTTACTTTGGCCCCGAGATACTCTACAACGTACTATATAACTTCATCTTTCTATGGCCCATAATATTAATATTTATTGGAATGGGAATATTATCAAGTGTTAAGGGTCTTAAATGGCTTAAATATGTCAACGGGATTCTAATAGTTTGTTTCGTCGCTTTTCTGGTTTTCTGGCCTTCCGATATGGCAACACCTTTTACTGCTTCGATGCGAGAGGAAATAAAGCTTGAGAGTTATGAGGGGAAAGAGATAAAAATCATTGTGGAATCAGCTGTTGGAGAACTTGTAGTTAAGCCCCATGAAGGTGTAATTTCTGGTAACAGCCCCGGAAAATTAAGTTATACAGGGCCTTCTAGAACATCTCTGGAGATTGAAAGAAAGATAGAAGATGATGTGTTAATACTCACCGTGAAACATGAACAGACCACATTTTTTATGAACGGGCGCAGAAAAATCGAGCTTGAATTGTCCCCTGCTTACAGCTATGAGATTGAAACCAAACAATTTGTCACCCGATGTAATATGGATCTTTCTGTACTCAAAATTTCGAAGGTTCTCGTTAATGCAGGAATAATCAACTCGGAGATAAGTTTATCCAGGGTGACACCCGTTGAATTGAAGATGAATGCTGGAATCATTAGATCAGAGATAAAGTTAGCAACAGAAATTGGAGCAAACTTTAATATATCTGCTGGTATCAAGACAGTGGATGCACAAGATGTGAACATTGTTGATAAAGGTAAATTCACTCTAGGTGATGATATTGGGGCGAATTCAAATATTTATATTGAAGCGGGTATAGTCAATCTAAAAGTTCTACAATAATATCTTTAGAGCTTTTTCTTTTATCCTGATTTTCAGTGGCAGGGTTCCAACAACTTCTCCGTCCATTTCTATGGGCGTTTCTTTTTTGCTTTTTACATCGAATTCCTTGGCTTTGGCGTGATCAACTTCCTTTACTGAGATATGCTTCCCTTTGTAGATTTTGGGAAAATGATACAGTAGTTTTAGTTTTGGCATTCCACCAATACCAACCGCATCTATATACCCATCATCCGGTTTTGCATCCGGACAGACCATCATACCTCCACCAAAATATTTTCCGTTGCCAAATGCCACAAAATAATAAGATTTTTGAACGAGGTTGTCATTTGTTGAAAAATCAAAAGGATAGGTACCTGTAGTCATGAATTCTGGTAGGAAAGAAAGCACATACGACATTTTCCCTCTTACTTTAAATCGCGCATCGTTAATTCTTTGTGAAACAGCAGCGTCAAATCCAGCACCAATGATATTTACAGCAAGCCTGGTTATTATTGTTTCATCAAGACCTTTATATGTCGCTTCAAGCAAATCAAACACTTTAGGTTTTCCATTGGAAATTCTCTGGATCATATACTCATAACTGCCTACCAGACCCAGTGTTTTCTTAAAATCATTCCCTGTTCCAACACTTACAAGCCCGATTGGAATGTCCAGATTTGCGTTATGAAGACCATTAACTATTTCATTAAGAGTACCATCTCCACCAACGCATATCACCCTATCGAAGCGTTCTCCTTTAATGGCAAATCTTGCAGCATCACCGACGCCTGAAGTGTATTTAACACTGAAGTCGCCCAGATATTTATGTAATAATTCTTCGATGGTATTTTTGTAATCTTTAATAGCTCGCCCCGCTGAGGCAGCTGGATTAACTACAACAAGGGTATTCATCTATCATCCTCCGCGCTTAATGAGTAAATTTTATCACAACAGGGATTAGACTAAAGTGGTAGAAAATGAGATGTTTATCTGTTTCACAATAACTAATTCGTTGATTCGTTATAATATGAATAGAGACATAAAATTCTGAAGGTGATATTTATGGAAAATAAGGAAGAAATTATTGAAAAGATAAAGAAGTTCACCAGTGTGTTCTGGAAGAATGACAATGTGATAGATAATCCAGCTGATTACCTGGAAAATCAAAAACTTAAATACAGCGATATTATTGACGCAGAGAATCGCTGGAAAAGATTTTCTCCACTTTTAAAAAGGTTCTTCCCTGAAGTAGAGCAGGGTATTATTGAATCTGAGTTGAAATACGCAGATCAATTGAAAGATTTTCTCGAGAGGGAATACCATAAGCCGATAAAAGGAGATCTGTTGTTTAAGTGCGACAACAAACTTCCCATAACTGGTTCAATCAAATCCCGTGGAGGAATCTACGAAGTGCTTGCTCTTGCAGAGAAACTGGCAATTGAAAATGCAGGATTTACGGGCAGTGATTACAGAATACTTGGTGAGAACAAATACAGGAAAATGTTCTCAAATTACAGAATACTTGTTGGTTCAACGGGAAATCTTGGTTTGAGTGTTGGAATAATCGGAAAGAAACTTGGGTTTCAGGTCGAAATCCACATGTCCACCGATGCGAAAGAATGGAAAAAATCCCTGCTTAGGAAGGCAGGAGCAGATATCATAGAACATAGAGCAAGTTATTCAGAAGCGGTGAAAGAAGGTAGGAGAATCGCAAGAAGTGATCCAGGATCATACTTTGTTGATGATGAAAATTCAGAAATACTCTTTCTTGGTTATGCCACGGCAGCTTTAAGACTGAAAAAGCAGCTTAAAGAGAAAGGTATATCAATTGATGAAAATAACCTTCTTTATGTTTATCTTCCCTGCGGGGTTGGGGGTGCACCTGGAGGAATTACCTTTGGGTTGAAACATATCTTTGGTAAGCATGTCAGGTGTTATTTTGCAGAACCTGTTAAAGCACCCGCAATGATTCTTGGTGTTTTAACTGGAGAATGTGAGAGAATTGACGTTCGTGATTTTGGTATAGATGGAAAAACAATTGCGGATGGGCTCGCGGTTTCTAAACCATCAAAACTATCATGTAACATGATGAAATTTCTGGCAGATGGTTTTTATACGGTGGAAGACTCTACGATGGCATATCTAAGTATGGTGGTCAAAAACGTAATTAATGAAAAGATTGAGCCTTCCGCTGCTGCAGGAATTACGGGTCCTTTGCAAACAACAGAGCAGTGTAATATCAAAGAAAAAGCCAACCATATTGTCTGGTTAACGGGTGGATCGATGATTCCAGAAGATGTTTATAAAGATATGCTTCAGAAATGGAAAAAATTTAAAAATTGATTTTATTTGTTTCTTTCTGCCAGTTCGTCAAGTATGAAAGATGCAACATCTTCTGCATATGTTCCCGGACCAAAACCCGCATCAAAACCAAGTTCTCTGGCAAGTTCGTGACTTATCCTTGACCCGCCGACAATGAGGATGAATCTATCTCTAATGTTCTCCGCCTCGAGAAGCTCGACCAGCTCTGTAAGATTCTTAACATGAGCGTTTTTTGCTGTAACTGTCTGGGATACAAGCAGGGCATCGGCACTTACTTCTATTCCTTTTCTTATCAGTTCCATATTTTGAACCTGGCTCCCAAGGTTGTAGGCTTCAATCATTTCATATCTCTCCAGTCCGTAATGACCGGCGAATCCTTTCATGTTCATTATGGCATCAAGTCCAACAGTATGAGCATCTGATCCTGTTGTTGCACCCACCACCACGATTTTTCTTCCGATTTTTTCTTTTATGTGACTGTCAATCTCTTTCATGCTTCTTCTGGTTATTGCGATACCCGTATCCTCAATTTTTGTATAATCAATAGTATGTGTGCAATCTCCATAGACTACAAAAAACGTAAAGCCTTCACTTAACGATTTCTGATAGACTACTTGTGGATTTGAAAACCCCATCTTTATCATCAGTTTTTTAGCCGCTGTTTTTGCTCTTTCGCCAGATTTAACAGGCAGTGTAAAACTTAGTTGAATCTTTCCGTCGTTTAGCGTATCTCCATATGGTCTAATGGCTTTTGCGTCGATTTTTTTCATTTCAAATTCCCTCCTAGCATTTCAGAGATAAAGGGATTGAAGTAATCTTCAGATTTCTCGGCAACTCCGTCCAAACCTTTTCCGCCATCTCTGGGCCGCTTAATATCTGCGAAGATACCCTTTTCAAGCGCACTAAACAAACCTCCCTCTGATATGTGTTCAAGCAAAAATATTGCCTCATCGAGTACCTTTTTCGCTCGTTCTTGTATTATTCCTCCATCTTTAAAGCTTATTTCTTTGCTGATGTCTCTCATATTGTTGAAAATGTACTGAGCATTTTCTATGGATAGATATCTGTCGCCCATAAAGGGTGTATGGATTGCCTCTGTAGGCATTCCCAGCAACTGGATGGCCTGATTTGTCATTATTGAAATGACATTAAACATGGCATCCTGTATGTGACCTTTAAATATATTTCCTGTTTTGTAGCGCGTTGGTGGCATGTACTTGAGTGGAGCTTTGGGGAATATCTCTCTGGATAACTGCGCTTGAGCAAGCTCATACAGGAAGCCGTTTTTCATTGAGGGGTCCATCTCGAAGGCGTGACCCAGTCCCATCTGTTCCTCGGATATTCCAGCAAGAAGCGCCAGTCTTTCGTTAATAAACTGCGATGCAAGAACCGTGTGTGCAGCTTCATATGCGTCCGAAGTTGTCAAATAATTATCTTCACCAGTATTTATTACTACACCGGCGAACCCATTGATAACCCTGGAGGAAAACTGATCTATCAGCGTACGTTTCATGTTAATATCCCGGAAAAGAATCCCATAAAGGGCGTCGTTTAACATGACGTCTAGCCGTTCAAAAGCCCCCATGACAGCAATTTCAGGCATACATAATCCCGAGCAGTAATTGCATAATCTTATATATTTCCCAGCCTTCTCACCAGCTTCATCAAGAGCTTTTCTCATAATCCGGAAATTTTCCTGGGTAGCATAGGTACCTCCGTAGCCCTCGGTAGTTGCTCCGTAGGGCACATAATCAAGCAAACTCTGTGCTGTTGATCGGATAACAGCAACAATATCTGCTCCCTGTTCTACAGCTGCTTTGGCCTGTATGGCATCCTCGTATATGTTTCCTGTCGCAACAATTACATATAAATAAGGTCTTGGTCCTTCACCAATTCTATCTAGAAGATCTTCTCGCTTATCCCTATTTTTCCTGACGCGATTAACAGCCTTATCAACAAGAGGTTTAAGTGTTAACTTGATTTCATCCAGCGGATGCATTTTTAACCTTGTTATGTCAAGCTCCCCGCTGGAGACTTTATTAGCAATTTCTTGAGCATCCATGCCCGTTTCTAAAATCGTATTCCCGAGAAAACGGCATATTCCTTCATTTAGAAGATTATTGTCTGTTAGCTGTTTTACAACGATGTTTGGTAACGGAATACCCTCTTCATCTACGCCATCAATACCCAATAGTCTGCAAATAGCTCTTTCAATACTTGTTGTTGTATGTTGTTCTACATATGTTTGAACATCATCAGCTATCTTCCTGGAAAGCTCTCTTGCTCTTTCTACTTTTGTGAAGTCAAGTCCCAGTTTACTCATCTTCATGATTCCTCCTGTCTTCGAGTAATATATTCTTTGCTTTATCAAATAATGGATTATCCAGTTTAAGGAGCTTGAGAACTCTTAACGCTTCTTTTGGAACTGTTTCTTCTGGACTTACACGCTGCAAGGAATAATCAACGTAATCGATAATATTTTCAGGGTGTATTTCTTCCTGTGTTAAACTGTCTTCAATCAACCCTTTTACACGATACTGCTTTATTTTGCTGTTTGCAACCTTCAAATCGTAGTGGGTTGCAGCAACTGCGAATGTTTTTTTGTTTGCATAGAAGAGAATGCATGCCTTTACAATGACATGACCTTCATATGGATTAGTATTTCTTGCTGGCTCATCAAAGAGCAACAATCCTCTTAGTCCACTCTCAGTGTCTTTAACAGCTCTATCCAGTTCTATCATTTCTGCTGCAAAAGAGGAGAGTCCCCTCAACATGGATTGGTAATCCCCTGAAATAAGATGTATCGTATCGACGGGTACTATTTTTGCATTTTCCGCGGGTACGTAAAATCCCATCTGAAAAAGCTGTTGACTCAGGGCTAAGGTTCTCAATAATACTGATTTTCCTGTCATGTTAGCACCCGTTATTATCGTTGAACCATTGTCTATACTCACGCTTACAGGCTGGAATTTTTTCTTTATACGTTCAAGACTTTCCTTCAAAAGGGGATTGAACAAGCCTTTGTAACTAATTTCGTCTTCAGCAATCGAAGGTTTGTTGAGTTTATATTTCTTGATCAGTTCAATCTTTGCGATATATATATCCAGTTTTATAAGTCGTTCGAAGTTGTCTTTGAGCCTATTACTTTTTTCAAAAAGAGATTTACTCAAACGCTTTCGAACATTTTCTTCGATTTCCTCTTCCCTCGTTTCAATTTTACGCAATTTTTCCGGATCATTCCGTATTTTCAGAAGCTTTTTCTTTTCACTCCTCAGTTTTTCGAGTTCCTTGTCGTAGGTATCATAGATATAGAAATGCCTTAATTTTGTGTTTTCAGGGTCTAGCAGTTTGACGACATCGTCCAGCTTCTTTAATTCAAGAAATTTCGGGCAATTATACATAACCTGTCTTGATTCTTCGCTCAGTAGAGCAAATTCCTTCAATTCAAATAGCTGGATATCATCAAGAATGCAATCTGAATGCTCCAATTTTTTAAGGGTATAAGATATATTCCTCAATGAGTAGAGAAGCTTTTTTATTTTATTCACTAATTCATCGTTACGGAAGTATTCTAAACAGGAATCTAGCGCATCCAGTTCCTTTTTGATGTTTTCCTTTGTTTTGTAAAATTTTATATCAGCTACATGCTTCTTTCCCGGTATGGAGCTGCAATTCATCTTTTGCAACAGTGCGTTCAATCCTGTAATCTCTCTTATTTCTTCATTTCGCATCTTAGTTATCCTCCGCCAGTACATCAACCACGGGAACTTTTACCCTGCTTTGTAGCGCGTCAACTAATTCAGCAGAACTGTATTTGTATCCCGTGGGGGACCATGGATTGATAGTGATACCAATGAGATTAACATTGTACATCACTTCTAACCTTCCACCCTTTCTTTCAAACCTCTCAATATCTCCAAGTGATGCAAAAATTCTGGTGTAATCTTTAGCAACTACAGTAAGATCCTTTGCCAGTCCTTTTTGAACTAACATTCTTAAAAAACTGCCTGTTATAGCCCCAGATAAGAAAAGTGTTTGTTTGCCTATTAAGTAATCCTCAATACCTTCCGTAGAGGTGATTGTGGAATCAAAGGGTAAATTCGTTATTTCACCGTTTTTTTCGTTTATAAGATACAGACCGCGTCCCAATCGTTCGCAATTTACTGATGTTCCTGAGTACTCTTTAAGGTTCATAATTCTTGTTATCTCAAGAGTTTTATTGACAAGAATATTTATATTTAAAGAAACCGTTGCGCCCGTGGCAAGTATTACTGCATCGGAGATCAACGGTGAAGAATGACTTATCCTCGAAAATGCTCCATCTATGATAATCAGATCACTGTTTAACTTCCAAAAATCATTCAACAATTCTTTGAGATATGCATTTATGACCGGTCCAGCTAAAACTATTTGTCCGTCTTCTTTAGCTTTCGCAATGACGCTTCTTCCAAGCGGTGTTCTGTGTTCATTAATATAAAGGATTTCTGACAGGAATTTCTTTTCCCTGTAGAATGCTTCACATGTTGCGAATATCATACCCTCAAAAATATTAACAGGTGGTTTTGGGGTGTACGCTATCTGATCAAAGAATTCACCGTCGAGCCCTATGGACGTTATAGCAACATTAAGTTTGTTGTGAATGTTGCGAGTGATGAAATTCATTGTTTCTGTTTTTCCGGTGTTTTTTTCAAGTCCGACAATCGAAACACATTTGTGCTTTGTAATATCTTTCAGTAACTTTTTGCTATTCTTCATCTTTGAATATTACGAGCGCGTCACCATCAATAGCGAGTTCTCCGTTGACCTTTATTACATTTGTTGATAACTTCAGGCGAGACTTTTCAGGGATTTTTTCCAGAACCTCTATAACAACTGTTATGGGTTCATCAAGATACACTGGACGCCTAAATGAAGCATTCTGATTAAGATAGATTGTTCCGGGGCCAGGAAACTCTCTTCCCAGAACTGCTGATATCAATCCAAGAACAAGAACCCCATGAGATATTCTTTTTTTGAATATTGTAGTCGCTGCATACTGATCGTTCAAATGAACAGGATTATCGTCACCCGTAATCTCGGCAAATTTTCTCACCATTTCATCGGTAACACTTGTTTTTTTCTTATATACTTTACCCACTTCAATCTCTTTATATTTCACATATTTGGCGCTTTGATGTTCATAAGAACCGCGCCTTCACCTCCCCGATAAATTAATGGAGTGATTATGAAAACCTATTACAAAAGAACACAGAACATCTATTTTTTCTTTGCAGAAGTTTTGCTTTTCCAGCTTTTGATTCTTTTTCTACGTTCAAGGTCTGAAGGTTCAATGTTTATTTTTTTGCCCTGCATTAAGCCGGCAACCCCTGTAAGTTTGTACTTCTTTCTGTATTCTGTATCATTGACATCTGTGGTTATATCATCCGGTTCGTGATAAGTAGTTATCACACCTTCATAGTTTCTGAGAACAACAGTTTTATCAGATTCCGATACCATGTACTGGGGCATAACCCTTATTTTTCCGCCTCCTCCGGGAGCATCTACCACAAATGTTGGCACACAAAAGCCTGATGTATGCCCGATTAACGACTCCATAATTGAAATGCCTTTTCTTATGGATGTTCTAAAATGCTTGATACCCTGAGATAGGTCACACTGATACATATAATATGGTCTTACTCTGATTTCAACCAGCCTGTGCACCAGTTCCATCATTATGTAAGCACTATCATTTATGCCCTTCAACAATACCGATTGATTGCCTAACGGTATTCCCGCATCTGCAAGCATTTCGCATGCTTTCTTTGAATCAGGTGTTATTTCTTTGGGATGGTTGAAATGAGTATTTAACCATATAGGGTGATATTTTTTCAGCATATTTACAAGAGCGGGAGTTATTCTTTGTGGTAAAACAGCAGGCGTGCGTGTTCCTATTCTTATGATTTCCACATGCTTGATTTTTCTCAGTTCCTTTATTATGTATTCAAGTCCATAGTTGCTTAGTAATAATGGGTCTCCACCAGAAAGCAGAACATCTCTAACTTGAGGTGTCTCTTTTATATATTCAATAGCATCATCCAATTCTTTCTTCGATCGTGGCTTATCTTTGTGACCTGCAAAGCGTCTTCTCGTGCAATGTCTGCAATACATTGAACACTGATCGGTAACCAGAAAAAGAACCCTGTCAGGATAGCGGTGTGTTAATCCGACTACTGGTGAATCCTCGTCTTCGTCAAGAGGATCTACCATGTCCCAACGATCGAACATCAGTTCATTTTCGGTCGGGACCGCCTGCCTTCTGATAGGATCTCTCGTGTTATCGTAATCCATTAGTGTTGCATAATAAGGAGTGACAGACATTCGTAGCGTGTCAAGACAGTTCTTTATTCCATTCTGTTCAGCAGGGGTTAAATTTAATACCTTTTTTAATCTATCAACAGTGGTGATTCTGTTGCTAACTTGCCAGTGCCAGTCATTCCACTGCTCTTCTGTAACATCCTTCCAGAGCGATATTTTTTTGTAATCTCTCATACAAACCCTCCAATTTATATATATAATTGTTCAAATAATTTTCTAATTTCCTTTGATTCTCTAATAATATCGAGACTCAAGCGTGCATGGTTTTTAGTGTATCCGTTTCCGATGATCATGTTAATATCTTTTCCTACTCCCTCAGCACCCAGGGCAGCACGGGTAAAATCGGTTGCCATACTGAAAAAATAGACAGTGCCTTCATCTTTTGTGATGAGAATTGAAGACATTTCCGTTGCATCCACATTTACGTTGTTTATTACAACATCACATAATTCTCCGTTTGTTACTTCTTTAACGCCTTCCAGTACATCAACAGGTATTTTTGCGTTAGCAACAACAACATCTGTAGCGATGCCCAGTTTTTCGATTCTTTCAGCGTTTTTTAAAGAATTTTCAACTACTATTACTTTACCGGTATTACCCACGATTTTACTTGCCTGGTATGCGCAAAGAATTCCTGATTTTCCCCCGCCACCTATAATACAAACATTCATCCCGGGTTTCACCAGTTTTTTTACCTGAGCTGGAGCACCTGCAACATCCAGTACTGCCAGGGCAAGTTTCTGGGGAATGTCTTCAGGTAATTTCGTATATATACCGCTTTCAAAAAGTATTGCCTTTCCTTTAATATCTACCTGATCGGTATCAGCGTTTATGTTTATAATTTCATCAATTCTTAGTGGTGTAAGAGAGAGAGATACGAGAGTAGCTATCCTGTCTCCAACTTTTATTGGGCGATTTGAGAGTTCCGGTCCTATCTCGCTAATCCTTCCAACAAGCATACCTCCGGAACCGGTTACTGGATTCTGCATCTTCCCGCGTTCTTCAACAATACCTTCGATGGTTCTGGCTATTCTATTGAGATCCCCATTACAGGATTCCTTTATTTGTGTAAAGCTTGCTGAATCTATGTTCAAAATCTCTACATCTATTAGTATTTCATTTGAATAGATCTCCATCTGGTTGTCGATCTTTTGTGCTGACTGTGGTAGTGAACCTTCTGGTTCGAGTACTCTATGAATTCCGTAGGGAGATCCGGTTTTCATGATTTACCTCCTGATGTTAAGAATTTTTCTTGCTTCGTCAGGTGTTGCCACTTCTCTGTCCAGCTCTTTTGCTATTCTTACGATTCTTTCTACGAGTTGGGCATTGGATGTAGCCAGTTCGCCTTTTCGATAATATATATTGTCTTCAAAACCAACTCTTACATGTCCGCCCATGGCAACAGCATGAGTGGCAAGAAGCAATTCATATCTACCAATTCCTGCAACCGCCCAAGTGCATCCTGGCGGGATACTCTCAACCAAATAGACAAGATCTCTAAACTTACCTGGAATAGCTCCAGGCACACCCATCACGAAGTCAAAATGTAATGGAAGCTCAAGAATCCCTTTCTTGACCAGATAAAGTGCGTTATTTATCATCCCTCTATCAAAAACCTCAATTTCTGGTTTTATATTTCTTTCGTTCATTTCTTTCGCAAAACGCATAATATAGTCCATGGGATTGCTGAAAATACTATCGCCAAAATTACATGTGCCCGTGGTCAATGTGGCCATCTCTGGATTGATTTTTAAAGGCTGTAACCTTTCTTCTAAATCATGCCAGACAGCTCCACCCGTTGAAGGTTGAACGATTATGTTGCACTTCTTTTCTACAAGTTTTTTGATTTCGGAATATATTTTTTGAGATTGGGTGGGAGTACCATCACTTTCTCTCGCATGAACATGAACAATGGAAGCACCTGCTTCATAACATTTGTAAGCTTCTTCAGCAATCTCTTTAGGAATGACGGGTAGGTTCGGTTGCATATCCTTTGTAACTTCTGCTCCGGTAAGGGCTGCAGTGATTATTAGTTTCTCCATTACTTCACCCCCTCTGTTTTTCCTTTGGAACCACACAGGTTCCGCTTGCTTTGCAAACAATTACCGGCTCATCGAGTACTTCAGCTGCGGAATCAGATATATCTGGTCTTGCTTTAATCACTTTTTTTGCTTCAAATGACATTTTTCTTGAAGTGTTTCCTGTTTTCTCTATTCTTCCAGTAAACTCTATAAAATCCCCGGCAAAAACTGGTGCCAGAAATTCAATGTTGTCATAAGCCTTAAAAAGTCCTTCATCGCCATCGTTACGGATAAGCAGTTCTGTGGCAACATCTCCAAAATATTGAAGAACTTTTGCACCATCCACAAGCCCTCCGCCGTAATGAGCATCGTGGAAACTCATTCTTGTACGAATAGTTACCTCTTTCATCATATCCCTCCTAATTTCATGTTCTACCTTCCAAGAGAGTTTATCAAGAACGAATATTAGCAATCTAAAAGAAATGTATCGTGAAAGTTTATTCTATATGCATTATTCTACTTTATACCCGGCCTTCTAAAAAGTGAAGACCGGGTATTGATATTAACAAAATAGAATTTTGATATGATTAATGATATTCAGAACAGATAAAAAAAGGTTAACAAAATAGGATAAAATCAATGTATAAATCAGTTATAAGATTTCATTATTTCTCTGTCTTCATTCATAAGGTGTTCAGCAAGTGAATACATATCCGTTTTTTCCCAGAAAGATAGTTTTTGATGAGCATTGAAATACTTTAATGGAATTGGGTGTGTTCCTATGACAACGGGAATATCGTAATAACTCTCTATAAACTCCTTAAAATGTTTGATTCTTGGACATGGAGGATATCCAACCACCAGTCCTGTGGCAAGATGAATTACTTCCGCCCCGTTCTTTTTCATTTCTTCAGGAACATATTCTACATTTCCGCCAGGACAGCCACCACAGTAAGAATAACCCACGAGCTGCAAATCTTCTTCAGGAGGATAAAGGGCAAAACCACCCACATGTTCACGCATAGCTCTAAAGCATTTACCTCCGCCACAGCTTTGATAACGTCCACAAATAATAATGCCTATCTTTTTCATAAAAAATCCTCCCTCTTATACCTGATAAAAAGATTATAACAGATGGCTTTTAGGTAGTTAAAAGGACATAAAAGGGAAAAATTTCGGATATGGGTTAAGAGACAACCAAAATTTATTGCAAACTATCCTGATAGTTCTCAGTCTCAGTTATTCTTTCTTTGGAAGTATTTCTAGAAACGTTTATATAAGATTTAACCATTTTTTTGCTTTGCATCTGGATGGGAGATCAATTTATTAGTAAGAATTTGAATTAATCGTTAATCGTAAGGGTACAAAAAAAGTTGACTGTCGGTAGTAATCATAAATTATATACTGTGATTCTTCGTAATTCCTTCTAAACCGATTTTATTTTTTAAATCAAAAATTATATAATTTCATTGGTAGAAATAGCATTTCACTGAATGAAATAAAGGAGGAATAAAGATGGATGTTGTAAAGCATTTTGGAAGAGTTTTGATACCAATAAACACTGCTTTCAAAGAGAACTACGATATTGATTACGCAAAAACAAAGCAAATAGCAAGATTTCTAATTGAAAAGGATTATTGCGATTCATTGATTGTTGCAGGGACAAACGGTGAGTTTTATGCGATGTCCTACGACGAAAAGGTTAAGCTATTTGAAGCTGTTAAAGAAGAAGTGGGTAATGAAAGACCACTGATAGCAGGTACGGGAACTGCGTTTACAGAAGAAACTATCAAATTAACAAAAGAAGCTGAAAGAATCGGCTATGATGCTGCAATGGTTGTTGTTCCTTATTACTGTCATCCGACACAGGATGGAGTAAAAAATCACTTCATTAGAGTTGCCAATAGTACGAGTTTGCCTATCATGGTGTACAACATTCCACTTTTTACAGCCACAAATATTGAACCGGAAACACTGGCAGAATTAAGCGAAGTGGACAACATAGTTGGAGTGAAGGATGAGGCTGGTATCAATCCTCTACAAACTTCAGCTTTTTTAAGTGCGACAGATGGAAAAATGGTGGTTTATTCAGGTGATGATTTGATGGTTTTATCCGTTTTGACTCAGGGAGGAGTCGGAGTAGTTAGCGGGGGTTCTCACGTTATAGGAGACATAATGAAGGATATGCTAAATAAATATTATTCAGGAAATGTAAAAGAAGCAACACAGACCTTTAGAAGACTATATAAGTTATTCAAAGCATTTTTTGGACGAAACGGTCGTTTCGAAAATCCTTTGCCGGGTGTAAAGAAAGCCTTTGCTTTACATTCAGGGCTGGATGTTGCTCGGGTGAGGCCACCACTTGCAGAGCTCCAGGAAGATGAAATTGAAGTACTAAAAGAATCCCTGAAAGAAAACGGCAAAATCTAAAAAATCATCCATTTTATAACTGGGAGGTAGATGTTTTATGAAGAAAGTACTTTTTGTGGTTATTACAGTTTTATTGGCTTCGTTTATTTTCGCACAAGCTGAATATACTTTGAGATTCAACACTGTTGCTGCACCTACGCAACCTCAAGTTAAAGCAATGGAAAAATTCAAGGAAATTGTTGAAGATTTAAGTGGAGGCGAAATTGAAGTCAAAATTTTCCATTCAGGACAGCTGGGTGATCAGCAGACATCGTTGTTATCTGTAATGCGTGGAGATCTTGAAATGGCAGGAGACGCAGCTCCGTCATGGTTTGCAGATCTTGCAAATATGCCAAAGATGGGAGTTTTGAATTCTGCATACATTTTCAGAGATCTGGATCATATGTATCAGGTAATGCACAGTCCTTTTGTAAAAGAGTGGTTTGATGAACTGGCTGAAGAAACTGGTTTAAGAGTTCTCGATACCTGGTATCTGGGAACGAGACAGTTAAATACGACTGCAAGAGCTGGCGAAATCAAAAAGCCAGAAGATTTGGCAGGAGTAAAGATCAGAATGCCAAATAATGAAGCTTTCCTGGATATGGGAAGGGCATTGGGTGCTAAACCGACTCCAATGGGATTTGGAGAAGTTTATCTGGCTCTTAGAACCGGTACAATTGATGGTCAGGACAACCCCCTACCCACAGATTTATCCGCAAAATTCGTTGAGGTTACAAAATACATAACATTAACTGATCACTCAATTGGTATGATAAACCCTGTTATCAATGAAGATCTCTGGCAGGAAATGCCTCTGGAGTATCGTACTTACATTGAAAAAGCTATGCTGGTTGCAAGGTATTACATGAATGAATTGGTGCTGGAACAGGAAGCCAAACTCTTAAAACAATTTGTTGATGAATATGACATGGAAATAATTATTCCAGATAAAGAAGCATTCATGGAACATGCAGCTGAATACTATTCACAGCCGCAATTCAACGAAAAATGGGGCGAAGGTCTCTACGAATTTATACAGAATTATCCAACAGAATAACATCGACAACTGTTTATTTTTTTCACGGGAAGATCGTAAGATCTTTCCGTGATTTTAGCAGGAGGTTCAAATGAGATGGCATTTTTGAGAGCGTTGAAAAAGACAGGGAGATTCATAATTGATTTCATAGAATATCGGGTTGCTTCTGTTTTTTTGCTTCTGTTATTTACTGCGCTTTTTGTACAGGTAGTAATGAGGTATGTGTTCAACAATCCATCACCGGAATTATTTGAGATATCCAGATATTCTTTCATATGGATTATTTTCCTTGGGGCGCCTCTTGCTAGAAGATTCGGAGCACACATGAAATTCAATGTTATCTATGACATGGTTTCGAGAAAACTACAAATTGTGTTTGATCTGATTTTCAACGCATTTTTCACTGTCATGCTTTTTGTTACGTTTTTTCCGATATGGGACGATATCGTTTTTTATAGAATGATAAGATCTAATGTATTAAAAATACCCTGGAGTTATCTTTTGTTTTGCTTTCCATTATTCTTAATTTTAATGATAATTCATAATTTGATATGGATTTACAAAGACACAAGAGAATTAATTACAGTAAAAAAATCCGCTAACGAGGAAGAGCCATGGGATTAGCATTATTCTTTATAGTTTTTCTTGGCGCTTTTGCTCTTGGTTTCCCCATAGCTTTTGCAATGGTAATGGGTGGTTTCACCTATTTCATTACTGCCGGAGTCGGTCTTGGGTCATTTATGGACGTAATGGCGATTGAACTTAGCGGTAAAGATGTTCTAATGGCTGTTCCTATGTTCATTTTCGCTGCAAATTTAATGAACGATACAGATGTAACAGATATAATATTTGGCTTTGTGAAGCAATCAATGGGTGGGGTCAGAGGAGGACTTGCTTATACCAATATTGCCACAAGTATAATTTTTGCTGGCATGAGTGGTTCCGAGATAGCTGATGTTTCAGGAATCGGTGCCATAGAGATAAAAGCCATGATGGACGATGGATATGATGGAGAATTTGCCAGCGCTGTTACATGTGCTTCAGCTACGATTTCACCAATAATTCCACCAAGTATTCCCATGGTTATATACGCAATGTTAACCGGAGCATCGCTGGGATATCTATTTCTGGCAGGGATAATACCAGGTTTGTTAATAGCATTACTTGAAGCTGGAATGGTTTACTATCTTTCAAAAAAAAGAGGATATCCTAAAGGGAAAAAATATCCGTTTAAGGTATTGTTGAAGAGTTTTAGAAGATCTTTTGCCGCTTTGTTGGCTCCAATTATGCTTCTGGTAGGAATTTATGGAGGTATTTTTACGCCGACAGAAGCTGCAGCGGTTCTGGTGGGCTATGTATTATTAATAAGCATTATTGTGTACAAGAAAATGAGCTTCAAAAAGTTTAAAAAGATCATAATGAAAACAGTTTACTCGGTTGGATTTATTAGTTTTATGATTGCAGCAGCATTAATAGTAAAATATGTATTGGCCAGAGAAGAAATTCCATTATTAATAACTAATTTCTTCATAGATTCGGGAATGCTTGACTCAAGGTTTTTACTTTTGTTGAGTACCAACATTATGTTTTTCTTGCTGGGCATGTTTTTTGATGTATCAGTTATTCAACTTGTGGTAATTCCGATAATGCTTCCACTGGTTGAAGCTGTGGGGATAGATCTGGTTCACTTTGGTGTAATTACTACTGTAAACTTGATGTTAGCGCTTGATACACCGCCCTACGGTCAAACAGGTTACATTACTAGCGCTCTAAGTAAAACGCCAGTAAGCAAAGTATTCGGTGAAATGCTGAGATACTTTATTCCCATTGAGATACTTGGTTTAATATTGATTACGTATTTCCCGGATATCGTTCTGTGGCTTCCAAGAATATTTGGTTATGCTGGTTGATTGAGGTGATTTAGTGCAGGCAATAGAAAGAATAATTAAAATTTTTGACTCTTTCTCTTTAGATAAGCCTGAGTTGACTCTAAAAGAACTGACAGATAAAACAGGATTACACAAATCTACTGTTTATAGAATTGCTGAGGCACTGAATAGGGTTAATATATTAAGTAAGGACAATAAAATTTCTAAGTATAGAATTGGTATTAAATTGTTTGAACTGGGGAGTCTTTATCTTGAAACACTGGAACTTAGGGAATTAGCTTTTCCGGAGATAGAAAAATTGAGCAAGTATACTGAAGAATCTATCCACATGGGAGTGCTTGACGGGAACGAAGTTACATCTATTGAGGGAATGGGAAGCAGCCACAACCTTCAGGCAAAATTATGGATAGGAAAACGCTCGCCAATTTATTGCACTTCCGTTGGTAAAGCAATTCTTGCATTTTTACCTGATAAAGAGCAGGAAGAAATCTTGTCAAGTATTGAATTGAAAAGATATACAAAAAATACGATCACTGATAAAAAAGAATTCGAAAAAGAGCTAGAAAGAATTAAAAAGCAGGGATTTGCGTTAGATAACGAAGAACATGATGAAGGTATAATGTGTGTTGGTGCTCCCATATTTAACAATAAAGGGAAAGTTGTTGCTTCAATTAGTATCTCAGGACCCAAAATAAGAATGAAAGGACAAAAATTAGAAAAATACAAAAAGCTTTTAATGGATTCTGTTAAAAGAATTTCTAATAATCTTGGAAAATAAAATGACTGCAAATTATAGGAGGTGAAAATAGATGATAAAAGATTTTCCGAAAATTGGTATTAGACCGGTAATTGACGGTAGAAGAAAAGGCATAAGAGAATCACTTGAGAGTCAAACAATGGAGCTTGCTAAAAAAGTTGCCAATTTGCTTGAAAACGAGCTGATGTATATTGATGGTTCACCTGTAAAAACATGTATTTCAGACACAACAATAGGTGGTTATGCCGAATCAGTAAAATGTGCTGAAAAATTTGAAAGAGAAAATGTTGGAGTATCATTGACGGTAACCCCTTGCTGGTGCTATGGCTCCGAGGTAATGGATGAAAATCCTCTTATTCCCAAGGCTATTTGGGGTTTTAACGGCAGTGAAAGACCCGGTGCGGTTTTTCTTGCAGCTGTTTCTGCAGCACACGATCAAAAAGGCTTTCCAGCTTTTGCGATTTATGGAAAAAATGTTCAAGACGCCGATGATCTTTCTATACCCGAAGATGTAAAAACTAAAATTCTGAAATTTGCAAGAGCAGCTCTTGCTGTTGCATTCATGAGGAAAAAGGCCTATTTGTCCATTGGCTCTGTTTCGATGGGAATAGCCGGATCAGTGGTAAATGAAGATTTTTTTGAGAAGTATCTTGGAATGCATGTTGAATACAGTGATATGTCCGAAATCATAAGAAGAATAGAAGAAGAAATATATGATGAAGAAGAATACAAAAAAGCACTTGACTGGGTAAGTAAAAACTGCAAGGAAGGTATTGATATAAACGCAAAGGAAAAACAATTCAACCGTGAAGAAAAGGATAAACAATGGGAATTCATCATAAAGATGACAATGATCATCAGAGATATGATGATAGGAAATCCAAAATTGAAAGAGATGAATTACGGTGAAGAAGCAGAGGGACATTATGCAATAGCCTCCGGATTTCAGGGTCAGAGACAATGGACAGATCACTTTCCCAACGGTGATTTCTCAGAAGCAATACTCAATTCTTCTTTTGATTGGAACGGCATAAGAAATCCTTTTATTGTGGCGACTGAAAACGATTCCCTGAATGCAGTTTCCATGTTGTTTGGTTACTTGCTTACTAACACAGCTCAAATATTTTCTGATGTGAGAACCTACTGGAGTCCTGAAGCTGTTAAAAGAGTTACAGGTAAATCACTTCAAGGCAAAGCAAAAGATGGTGTAATACATTTAAAAAATTCAGGTTCCACAACACTAGACGGTACAGGTAAAGAAAAAGACGAAAATGGTAATTCTGTTATGAAACCCTTCTGGGAGATCACTGAAGATGAAATGGAAAAATGTCTTAAAGCAACAGAATGGTGTCCCGCAAATGTAGAATATTTTAGAGGCGGTGGATTTTCAAGTAAATTTCTTACTGAGGGTGAAATGCCCGCTACAATGTGTAGAATAAACATTGTCAAGGGATTGGGTCCCGTATTGCAGATCGCAGAGGGTTATACTGTAAAACTGGATAAAAAAGTAAACAAAGCTCTTGACGAACGAACCGATCCATCATGGCCTACAACATGGTTTGCTCCTAAATTAACTGGAAAAGGAGCTTTCAGAGATGTCTACTCAGTCATGAACAATTGGGGTGCCAATCACGGTGCAATAAGTTATGGCCATATTGGGGCAGAATTAATAGCCCTTGCTTCTATCTTGAGAATTCCGGTTTCCATGCACAATGTAGAAAAAGACAGGATATTCAGACCAAAAACCTGGGCTGCTTTTGGTACTGAAAATCTGGAGAGCGCAGATTACAGAGCCTGTAAAGCCCTCGGGCCACTATATGGAAATTATTAAGAATTTCATTTAATCAAATATTGGAAAAAAATCTACCTGCTATATAATCAGTGCGGATATGGATGATCGTCCGCGCTTTTTTCTAATATGTTTAACAAAAAGTCAGTGATAAGCCTTTTGCCTGAATAATATTAAAAAGTAGTGAATTGAGAGTAAAATACTTTATAATTGTAGAAACTATAAGAATTGGAGTAGTAAGATGCTAAGATATATTGTTAGAAGGCTTTTGCTTACATTACCAGTTTTGTTTGGAATATCTCTTATCGCATTTCTCATAATCTACCTGGCACCGGGGGATTTTCTCGATCGTTTCAGGCTTATTGGAATGCCGGTAGAACAGATAGAAGCATTAGAACGCAGGTTTGGACTGGATCAGCCTTTTATTGTACAGTATGGTAGATGGTTGAAACAGGTTGTTTCAGGCAGTCTGGGCGTATCATGGGGTTTTGGGCAGCCTGTTACAGAAATTATCTGGATTAGAGTTGCTTTCACTTTAATGATGGGCTTAACCTCGTTAATTGTGTCATGAACGATAGCAATTCCAATGGGAATTTATGTGGCCAAACATCAGTATTCTTTTAAAAGTCAAAGTTTTTCATTTTTGAGCTTTTTAGGAATGTCATTACCGGATTTCTTTCTAGCATATGTGTAGTATTACATTATGTCTCTTACACTTTTACTTCCAAGCAGTGGTACAAAATCTCCAACCTACATTTACATGAATTTTACTGAAAAAGTTTTTGATAGAGCTTTACATTTAATACCGCCAATTATTATTCTTGTCATTCCGAGGATAGGGTCTATCATGCGTATAATGAGGGGGCAATTTCTGGAAGAACTTCAGAAAGAATATGTGCAGTTTGCAAAAGTAAAGGGTTTACCAGAAAAGTTACTTACAAGAAAGCATGTTTTGAAAAATGCGGTCAATCCCATTATTACTGATTTTGGATTTGCTTTTTCTGCAATTCTTAGTGGTTTAATTTTCGTTGAAGTTATATTCAAATTGCCCGGACTTGGTAGTCTCGCTTATAATTCTTTTAGAATGCAGGATGTCTTCCTTTCTATGGGGACTGTTCTTCTAAGCGGTGTTATGATAATCATAGGAAATCTCATTGCAGATTTCATGCTCGCTTTTAATGATCCGAGTATAAGATTTAGTTTATAGATCAAATATTTTTTTGCCTGGACATGTTATTTTATTATAAACAATATCAAAAAGGTAATATAGGACAATGAACAAATGGTGGAACTGGAACAGAGTTAAAGAAGACATCTGGAACAGACCATCAGAAGATGTTTATTATTTACTTCACAGGTGGAAGGAAAAAGGTTATAAAAGATTTCTTGATCTTGGTTGTGGTATGGGTCGCCATTCAATTTTCTTTGCAGAAAATGGATTTCAGGTAACTGGATATGATCTGTCGGAAAGTGGGTTGAGAATACTAAAGGAGTCAGTAGAAGAGAATAACCTTAATATTGATATCGTGAAAGGCGATATTACTAGTTTGCCTTTTGATAATGAGATTTACGATTCAATTTTATCTTGTCACTCCATTTATCATGTCGATTCAGAAGGTATGTGTAAGGTTATTGAAGAAATTAGTAGGGTCTTGAAGAAAGGTGGAGAAATTTTTCTTACACTTTTGTCAAAGCGTACCTTTTCGTACACTGCTCCTGACAGCGTGATGGTTAGTGAAAATGTCAGACTAAAAAAAGAAGAGGAGGTAAATATCTTTCCTCATTATTACGTTGATTATGATGACATTAAGAGGTTGTTCAAAGAATTTGATATTATTTCCATCAGACAGATTGAAGATTACCTTGACGAAAAATCAAGCTACCGATATTTCTTATTGCTGAGGAAATAGTTCTTACTGTAGGTATTAATACGGTATAACCTTACAAGAGAAAAATGCGAAAGACCTAACTTGATTAGATCCCTCAGTCACTTAATTAAGTTTCTAATGAGTTGTGTTCGAAAATTACTGAAATAATGATGTTCTAATAAAATAATGCTATGAATTTTGAATAATTGAAAATCGTATAACCTATCAAATCATGATATTACGGATTTAACAATTTAAGGATTCTTAATGAACAATCAGATCCATTTGAGTTTGTTTATGAATGGTTTCTCGCCACCGGTTTTTGTTGTTATCGTTTTATGTTCAAGATCATGATAGGCAGTAATTTTTCTCATTGTTTTCGTACTTGATCTCATAACAATGGAGTCTGTCATCGCCTGATGATGACTGTATCTTATTCCCCTAAGAAATGAGCCATCCGTTATAGCTGTAGCTGAGAAAATAACATCGTCTCCTGAAATAAGATCTTGGGTATAATATGTTTTGTTTAACTTGAACCCAGCATCTTTTACTTTAACGGCTTCTTCTTTGTTTTTTGGCCAGCACTTCACCTGAATTTCTCCACCCATGCATTGAAGAGCTGCTGCTGCAAGAACAGCTTCAGGAGAACCACCTATGCCCATGTAAATATTCGTACCGCTTTCTTCTAATGCTGAGGAAATAGCACCGGCAACATCTCCATCTTCAATGAATCTGATTCTTGCACCTATAGATCTGATTTGCTCAACAAGATAATCATTTCTTTTTCGATTCAGTAATGTAATCGTGAGCTCTGAAAGCTTTATGTCGAGTATTTTAGAAGCTGTTAGCAGATTTTCCTTTACTGAGTTATTTATATTCAGTTTCCCGGCGAGTTCTTTTCCCACAGCAAGTTTTTCTACATAGTGTGTAGGAAGCGGAGCAACTTTTCCGTTTTCTGCAGCTGCGATTATAGATAAAGCATTAGGTTGACCATTAGCCACTACCCTTGTTCCATCTACAGGATCAACCGCTATCTGAATTGCAGGATCATCGTCTCCCCATTTACCTACTTTCTCTCCTGGATAGAGCATGGGGGCTTTGTCTTTCTCGCCTTCTCCTATGACTATCGTTCCCTTAACATCGATGAGATCAAGAATGCCTCTCATGGCATCGACAGCACTTTGATCAACCTTTTCTTTGTCTCCTCTACCAAGGTAAATACTGGACATTAAAGCTGCAGCTTCTGTAACCCTAACCATATCCAGTGTAATCTCAGGTATCAACTAACCCACCCCCAACGTTTTTATACAGTATGATTCTAACATTTTTTAATGTAAAAGACATAATTTTGAAATGTAGATTATTAATTCGATTTCAAATAAGAAATTTGTTTTGTTTAATAACTTAAATATCAAAACCACCCTGAAGATCTTTCAAGGTGGTTTCTTTATTTTTTGGAGTGTAGTTTTTAGTTCAAATGCTAGATTTTTCAGCGCCAAATTCTTTGGCAAATTTCTCAATGTTTTCTTCTTTTACCTTTGGTTCTGGATGACCTTCTGACATTTTCTTTATTATTTTTCTAATCATAAAATTCATTTTGTCAAAATGGAATTCTCCACCAAAATGCCCTTTAACATCACAGTTTTTAAGAAACTCTTCGTCAAAATTTTTGGCAAGATATTCATCAAGTTTTTCGCTGACATCTGCAAAACAGAGAAATATCCCAAGTTTTTTCTTCGTTAGTTCAGGATGTTTCTTGATATACTTTTTAAGTTTTGAAGGAGCTTTTCCAGCGTGAATATAACCCCCGAGTATTATGGAGTCGTAGTTATCTAAGTTTTCTCTGTTAGCGTTCTTGAGATCAATTAATCTCACATCATTTCCCAGTGATTCTGACAGTTTCTTTGCACATTTCTCCGTTGTTCCTGTTTTACTGGTGTAAACAATAAGTGTACTCATAAAATGCACATCCTTTCACAAGATTTTACACCAAACTATATTGTAGAATACATCATTTTTTTACAGACAACATTTAATTTTAATTGAACATTTTGTTTGTGTTTGATTATTGACAGGTATGAAGGATTTTTTTGGAAAAGGTAATAATATATGGTATTCTATATATAAGTTATAAATATTCTAAATGGATGGTATATGGAGGTGAAATCATGGGAGGACAGGAAAAGATTACACTGAATTTAAGCTCGGTTGATCTTGCAAAAATTGATTTTTTGGTTGAGCAGGGTTTCTACAGCAGCAGATCTGATTTCATTAGGACAGCTATAAGAAACCAGATGCATTCGCATGAAGCAGTAGTTTCCGATGAAAATCTAAAGGAAGTTGTATCAAGAAAAAAAGAGGCAGATAAGAAAACAGTTGGCGGTATCGGTGTATTGAGACTCAGCAAATCACAGCTGGAAAAGTATTCACTAATTAATTTTCGGATTAAGTTGTTTGTCATCGGAACGTTAATAGTTGATGAGGATGTTCCACCTGAGTTGGCTGAAAAGGTCATAAAAGAAGCAAAGGTCTATGGTACGATAAAAGCAGTACCAGAAATAAAGTCTTACATAAAACGATTATCTGTATAATTTGTTGTTGTGGGTGATAATGTGAATGCTGTGAAATTGCGTGATGGTGTAAGTGTAAAAAAGAAGTCGAATATCAATATCCTGATTGAAGATGAAAAACTGAAAAAATACCCTAAAGCTCATGGTTCAACGTTTTCTGGATTATATGACTTTTTTATGGAAAAGAATGTATTTCCAAAATTGTTTGAAAGTGATTATAAAAGGCATTACGAGATAATAAAAGAAAATATATCTGAAGTAAAACACAATTATGTCCTGGAAATTGCTCCTGGAAGCTGCCTAACTGCAGATTATCTTGATAGCACCAACTTCTATTGTGGTGTAGATATAAGTAAACGATTGCTAAAGAAAGCAAATAAAAGATTGAAAAATGAAGGTTTTAAAAATTATGAGTTGTTTCTTTCAAGTGCAGATGATTTACCTTTTGCTGAAGAAAGCTTTGATTTTGAAATGTGCCACCTTTCACTTAATTTTTTTGAAAATCTTGAAAAAGTAATACATGAGATAAGCAGAACGCTGAAAAAAGGCGGACGATTCTTTTGTAGTATTCCCGTCCCAGAAAGAAGAAGTTATGAAAAAGCCTCCAGGAAAAGAATAAGAGGAACATTACATTCAGAAAAACAACTTAAAGAATTATTTTCCAATGAAGGCTTAAAATTTAGTAGTTTACCGTATGAAAATGGCTCATTATTTTACTTCATAGCTGGGAAATGACTGAAATTCCTTTGATCGCTGAATTTCATTAAACAACTTATATAACGGCTATTCTTTACCGTCTATGTCAGCTAGCTAATTGATATATTATGATTCCACATATCATTAGCAGCAAACCAATTCCCTTTGCAGGTGTAATAGTGATTTGTTGTTCTCCAAACCAGCCACCTGTGTTTATCACCAGGGCAAAAATTATTTGAGTTATCACGATGATCAAAACCCCACGAGTGGCACCAAGTCTGGAAACACCCTGAGCGATACTGAAAATAATCACTACTCCGATAAACCCAGCTGTGGCATAAATCGGATTAAGCCCCTTTAGAGATGACATACTGAGCTCGCCTTTTCCAAAAAGAAGTAGTAAAAACATGGCAAGCAAAAACCCGGTTCCATGAATCAAAAAATTAGCGCCATAGAAACCAACCTGCTCACCCAGTCTGGCACTGAATACACTTTGTACCGCAATCACTATTCCTGCTATTATTGAGAATAACAATCCTGTAATCATATCTACCTCATCCGTAAAGATCTGAAGCTATTTTCTTCAGCTTCTCAAAATTTATTATTTTAATTTGAGATCTATTTATAGTTATTACACCCTCATCGCTAAGCTCTTTCATAATTCTGTTAACGTTACGGTAGCTTGCGCCGAGTAATTCTGAAATCTCCGTTTGACTTTCAGTCTCCAGTTCATCAAGCATTCGTTCATTTCTTTCGTCTGAAGTCATCAACAATAAATACATTGCTACTCTCTTTTTAAGTGGAGCTGAAGACGTCAGTGTTCTAACAATGTCGTTATGGTATAGCTTAAAAGCCAGTTCCTTTATTATCATTCTCAAAAAAGCTGGTTTATCCATCAGGTGTTTTCTTGCAACAGAGATATCTAAAGCAAGAAGTTCGGTTTTGCAAACAGCTGAAACGGATGTTTGTACAGTGTAATCGTTCAATAATTCCAGATCACCCAAAACAGAGAAAGGTATGGAAAATCTCATGAGCATTCTGTTTCCATTTTTCAGAAGTAAAGAGATCTTGACCTTACCCCTAACGAGAAAATATAAATAGTCAGGTTTTTCATCAATAGAATAAATGTTTTCATCTCTATCAAAATGATGTATTTCAAAAGATCCTGTGAGATCTTTGCCGATGATCTCTTGAAGCCGAAATCTTAGCACATAGCTTTCTATTTTATGTTTGTCTCTATTAATTTTCATTTCTTTCCTCCTGGGAAAAGTATATATTGAGTATTTTAAATCAAATAGGACAATTGTCCTATACTAGAAGTTACACATATATTCTAAGCTTTTTCAAAGCAACCTTTAAGCTTCTTCTAAGTATTTCTCTGTATCATATATTTGAAATCCAAAAAAAGGAGTGAATACAATGAAAAGGTTAATCGCTATATCAACAGTTTTATTGTTAGTTATGAGTGGTTTCGCAGCTACATTAAGTGATGAAGAAATATCAGGCATTCTATTAATGAGAGAAGAAGAAAAATTAGCCCGGGACGTTTATCTTGAACTTTACGAACTCTGGGGTCTCAGGACCTTTAGCAATATAGCGAGTGCAGAGCAAAATCATATGGATAGAGTGAAATTCCTGATAGACAAATACAACCTGGAGGATCCCGTGCTGGGAGAACGTGGAAAATTCACTGATGAACATCTACAGACGCTCTATAACGAACTGGTAACTATGGGAAGTAAAACGATAGTAGATGCTGTAAGAGTTGGAATGCCCATAGAAGAACTGTATATTAAGGATCTGCTTGAACTTATGGAGCAAGCCGAAAACGAAGAATTGCTTTTTGTTTACAGTAATCTCGAAAAAGGTTCAGAAAACCATCTTAGAGCATTCAATAGACAGCTTGAAAAATATAATGCCAATTATGATTATCAGTATATAACAGAAAAATTTGCAAACGAAATATTATCAAACAAATAAAACTGAATTCAAAAGATAAAGGGGCTTTATGAGCCCCTTTTCTATTTACAATTATAGAACTATGAAAAACTAAACAGTCGAAACTTTTTTCAGAGCTAAATGAAATTAATGACGGTTTCACGTTTAAGGAAAATTACTGAAATTGCAATTGTTTGCAGAAAGAAAATTTGAGAAGAATTCCGACGAAAGAATAATCAAATTCAAATTTGTACCATGAATCCTCATAATCCACCAAATGTAGTGACAAAATGTCAGACTTTAAATTTAAGATCCTCTATTTATGGGTGTTTCAAAATGTCAACTGTCAAACTCAGGAGTTATTAGTTGTAAAAATTCTCACAGGAGTCTAATAGACGATCAATTGATTTTGAAACATATTCTAGAGATTAAATAACTTTGTTGTAAATATCGAGAGAATAATCCTCGTTCATAAAATCCCTTTGTCTACTTTTGGTTTCTTTATCAATGTACTGGATATGTATTTGATTTCTATAGTTTCGCAACTTATTTAGTTGTTTATATTTTTCATAACTAACAATATTGGCTGATTTCAAGTATTTAAGAGCCTTGTGAAAGTTTAAGCTTGATTGGTAATCAATGTACTTTTTAAAAATACTTCTGTTTTTATAATATACAGAGGAAATTTTAATTTTGCAGTTTTTCCCAAATTTCTTACACTCAGAGCACTTCAAATAAGTTTTTTCAACAAATCCCATAATCATACCTTCAACTATCGTCGTGGCAGTAATAATCGCATGTTTTCTAAATAATGCTCCTATTGAAAGCCCACCACGACCGAATTCTGTTCTGTAAAGAATATAATTAATGAAATCTGTATACTGAATAGAATAGGAGAGATTTTTAGCCAATATTTTGTCGTGTAGTAAGAAGAGTTTGTATTTTTTGCTTATCGTAGCCAGTTTACGAAAATAACGCCTGGGCATTTTCAAAACTGAGTCTTTAGGTAGCAAGACATTATCTTCAGGAGCGTTTTTTCCCAAATCTTCTCTTATCATATTTTCCGCTTTTTGAAGTGCGTCAGATGCTTTTTTGATTTCTGCTTTTATACTTTCTTGTGCATCTTTCTTAAGATTTGAATTCAACTTAAAAACTCCTTTGGAGATTATTTCAATTCTACCTGATTTTACCCAAGACTTCATTTACTGATGCGTATATACGGGCGCAGTCGCATATCATTGGTTTTTAAATACATGTCGATGGACTAAGCGCGCCGTAAGGCAAGCGTTGGACGAAACTTCAGTAATGGGCAATGGATAGTATTTAAAACGCACAACGTTTTTTTACTTGATTTAAAATTCCTTCCTTGAGGAAGGTACCTGCGAAGCAGGGGGAAAGTGTGCATTTGACTTTTATCCCGGATTCTCGTCTCTTCGGTCCTTCTCGGATCTCGTTTTGTATTTTTTGAACTTTCCGCACAACATACAACCAACAACCGACAACGTGTTTTGTCTGCTTTAAAGATTCCACCCTCGAGGGTGGCCAGCTGTACTTAGCTGGGGGTGTGAATTTAGTGTTTTAATCCGCGAAGCGCAAATCCGAGCGCAGCTCGCATATCCTTGCTGTCCCTTAAGCAGCAAATCCGATTGTTCCTCAAATCTCATATCAGTATTTTGTTTTTTGTACTTCCGCACAACCCACAACCCACTGACGTACAACGTCTCTTTGTGTCAA
>JAYEJL010000134.1:0-9489 GCA_034660555.1 Thermotogota bacterium | reverse complement strand
AATATTTGATTGCAGGGGAGGATGAAATTTTCCTCCCCTTTATTTTATCTAAAGGTGAAATTTAAATGGCTTCGATAAACAGTAAAAGTAAATCATTTGCATACAGGATGATTTTGCCTGCTATTTTATTATCAATTATTGTTCATTTTTTACCAACCATTTGGGGCGTTGTTATAAGTTTTCGCAAGCTCAATGTTTATTATATTAGTGATTGGACCGAAGCCCCCTTTGTAGGATTCGCTAATTATGAGCGGGCCATGAGCAGTCTTGGTTCTGTATTCTGGACATCACTTGGTTATACTACGATATTTGTTGTTCTATCAGTTTTTGGTTGCTTTTTGCTGGGGATACTTGGAGCCGTTTTACTGAATAAAGACTTTAAAGGCAGAAATTTAATAAGAGGATTGCTGCTGATACCCTTTATTTTACCTGGAGTGGTTAGCCTTACAAATATAAGATTTATGCTTTTACGAGATTGGGGAATTGTGAACTCGCTTCTAATGCAAATCGGAATAATGGATGAACCTATATCCTGGCTTACCGGACGAATGGCGTTATTCACAATAATTATTGGCAATATCTGGATAAGATGGCCTCTCTGGTTTATAACGTTATTAGCAGGATTACAGAGTATCCCTGGTGAGTTATATGAAGCAGCAAAGGTTGATGGAGCAACCAGATGGCAGGCATTCAGGAAGATAACACTGCCTTCCATTTCACCAGTTATAACAATCCTTACAGTCCTTACTGCTTTATGGTCATTCAATAACTTCAATGTGCCTTTTATTCTGACCGGGGGATCACCATCTGATGCTGCAAACATACTTTCATTAAATATATGGATAAGATCATTCCGGAACTGGGATTTTGGAATGGGAGCAGCTATGAGTGTTGTAATGATGCTTTTCATGTTAGTACTTATCATGACCTACTTAAGGCTCTCTAAATTGGAGGAAGCATAATGAGAGAACCAAGATCAGTCGTCATATTAAGAATATGTGGAATAGTTTTTCTATTAATATTCGTATTATTCCCGATATACTGGCTTGTAATTTCTTCACTTAAGTATCCAACTGACATTCATACAATGCACCCAAGCATATTTCCCGATAGACTAAGATTTGAAAACTACCTTGAGATTTGGGAAACCGTGCCTCTGGGAAGTTATTTCAAGAACAGTCTTATAGTTTCAATTTCATCGATGATTTTGGCCACAATTGTTTCTACATTTGCTGGATATTCTCTCTCAAAATTTAGATATCCTGGTAGAAAGGCAATAGGAACATCATTTCTTATTACCCAGATGTTCCCTGGTATTTTGTTTCTGTTACCCTACTACTTAATTTTTATATGGATAAAAAATGAGTTGGGTATTAAATTAGTTGGTACATATCCAGGTCTGATAATAACATATACAGCATTTGTTGCGCCATTTGCTATATGGGTTATGAGAGGATATTTTGACACTGTGCCGTCAGAGCTCAGAGAAGCTGCATTGATAGATGGATGTGGTAATTTTAAAGCATTTATAAGAATTATCCTTCCTACTGCCAAACCTGGTATAGTTACTGTAGCGATACTTTCATTTATGAAGGCATGGAATGAGGTCCTTTTTGCAACTGTTCTTACAAACAACGAAACACGAACATTACCACTTGGATTGTATGAATTTCAAACTCAGTTCCAGTCATCCTGGCATTTAATTATGGCAGCTGGAGTAATGATATCTGTGCCAGTTATTATTTTCTTCACATTTCTTCAAAAGCATTTGGTTACTGGTTTTACTTCAGGTGCAGTAAAAGGATAGAAAGATAGGAGGGATTGTTATAAAAAAGTGCATAGTTGTTCCTACATATTGGGGACCAATTGATGAAGATGAAGACATTGTATTTGATCATCCTACAAATTTTAATGATAGGGGTACACTTTCCCGCTTACTCGATAATCTAATGGAATTTGAACACGTGAAGACTGGTGAAACTCCAGTAAATATCATTGCTGTTGCCAATAAAAAAGAGTTGCGTAAGAAGGTTGAAGAGCATATTGAAGATTATCTTGCACCTTATCAAAATAAGATGAATCTTAAGCTCTATTCGTATTCATGGATTGAGAGAATCAAGGAAAAACTGAAAAATAGCGGTTTGGATGACTATTCATTGATTGAACCGAATTGTTATTCAAGTGTCAGAAATTTGTGTTTGTTATCTGTCCTCGATACTGGATGTAAAATGGGTATTTTTCTGGACGATGACGAACTTGTGGAGAGTGAGTCATACTTCGATGTTGCTGGAGAGGGTTTGCTTGAAAAGGCTTGTGACGATGGAATCATATACGGTAAAGCTGGTTATTACAATCAACACAGACCGAGTTATAGGAGATTCTGGGAACTTAAGTGGTGGCCAAAGGATGCTACATTTAATGAGATATTCGAAAAACTGAAAAACAATAAACCCAGATTCAAGGCTTCTATGGTGGCATTAGAAGGTAACATGATCCTAAGTGACGAGATAATTCGTAAGGTATGCTTTGATCCGTCGGTAAGTCGCGGGGAGGATATGGACTATCTTTTCAATGCAAGATTATTTGGTTATAGAATTTATTTTGATCCATATCTTCACATTAAACACCTGCCTCCAGAAAACAAGACACCTGTATGGAAAAAAGCAAGAGAAGACATTTACAGATTCCTATACCTTCGTGAAAAATATAGACAACATCTTAAATCATACAAGGTTCAAAAAATCGCATTTGAAGAATTTTTGCCTTATCCTGGCGTTTTTATGAAAGATGATCTTGAGGACAGGATATTCGAACATAATAAACTTCTAGCAACTAAAAACCTTTCTGATGGTAACAAGCAGGGATTTGAAATGAGTATGGAAAATGCAAAAATCCCTTTCATTTATGAAGCGCCTAAAAATGTCATAGAAAAACTAATAACAAATATTGAAACATGGAGAAAAATCACATCAACATTTGGAGAATAATAAGATGAGAATTTTGTTTCTACATTCAGTTCCGTTAAGAGGTTCTGGCAGTGGAACTTATGTGTGTAATCTTGCTGAAAATCTTGTAGAAAGACATAATCTCCTGGTTCTATATCCAGGAAAGGCTTTGAATGAGTCATTCCCTGTAAAAAATATAGCGGTGAATCCAGTACCTGTGTTTACATCTCACCCAATCGTCAAGTCAAGAAGCATTATAAATTACAGCACAAGTGAATTAATAGATATTATTTCATTGTATGATAATGAATTAAAGGAAGTATTGAAAGAGTTTTCACCCGATATCATACATGTTCAACATTTTGGTCTTTGGCTTTGTATACCTTCGTTAAGAAAAATGTCAGAAAAAGTACCTGTCGTTGCTACCGGTCATGGAACAGGGCTTTATGTAACTGAGAATGACAGAAGAATTTATAATCTGGTTAAAGAAACAACCGGGCGCATCAGTAAAGTGATAGCTGTTAGTGATTATGTAAAAAACAAAGTAGAAAAACTTTTTCCAGATTTGAACAATAAAATCAAAACAATAACTGGTGGAGTAGATATTAAAAAATTTGAAAAAGCAAGAGTTACAAAAAGTAAATGGAGAAAAAAACACAAACTAAAAGACAAAGTGGTCTTATATGTAGGACGATTAATAAAGGAAAAAGGTGTGCAACATATGATCAATATTTCCAGACATTTTCCCCGTACTTCATTTGTCATTACAGGATCTGGGGATTACAAAGATGTGGTGTTTGATTCAAGTAAAGAACAAGAAAACGTTTTAATTCTTCCTCATCTAGATGATGAAATTATTGATTTTTTCATTTACAGCGATATTCTATGTGTTCCATCAATATGGAAGGAAGCTCTCGGTCTTGTAATTCTGGAAGCGATGGCTTCAAAGACCGCGGTAGTCGCTTCTAATATTGGAGGAATTCCTTCAGTTGTAGAACACAGTGAAACTGGACTGCTTTTTGAACCGGGTAACGAAAAAGATTTAAGAGAAAAAATATCTCTTATTCTAAATAACCCTGACTTATCAAAACACCTAACTGCAAAAGCTTATGATCTTATAATTGAAAACTTCACCTGGAAAAATATCTCCGAGCAAATTGAATCTGTTTATTATGAATTAACAGGAAAATGAATTCATAATATTTCGTTAGTCAGCCAAAAAGACTACTTTTTAAACAACACTAAAAATAGTAGGTATAATTAATAGTATATAAGTCTGTTTGGAGAGAATAATTATGAACAAATCATTGGCAAAATTCAAGAGAATTTTAAAATTATTGCTTCTTGTAATTCTGGTTATCTTAGCATTTTTCTGGAACTTTGCTATTATAATGATAATAGCGCTTCTATTGAACGCAAAAACTATTTACAAAAGTTTATTGGGCAAAATTCCACTTGAGGTCAATGATGACGATTACAGGGGACCTAATAGCTATACTTACAAAAAGGAAAATAACAAATATTTAAGCCTAGATATATATTATCCAGCAAAATCAAAAAAGATGGTTTATCCAGCGGTCTTTTTTACTCATGGCGGAGGCTGGATAAGTGGTTACAAAAGACAACCAAACAATGTTTCATGGTTACGATACCTTGCCTCGAAAGGTTTTGCAGTTATCAGTATAGATTATAATTTTTGTTATTCCTCAACAATGGATGACATATTAAATGATTACGGTGATGCGCTGAAATATGTTAGGGAAAATGCTCGTAAGCTCAAAATCGATACTAATAACATTGCTTTAATGGGACTATCTGCCGGTGGGCAACTGAGTTTGTTGTTTTCAGCTCAGAACACTCACAATAAAAATTTTGAGATAGTTCAGGGTATTAAATGTGTTATTTCGTGGTACGCTCCATGTGATTTAATGGATATATGGAACGATGGTTCTGATTCACTGTTTGCCAGATTTGCAATTACTACCACATTAAAGGGGCTCCCGAAAAAACAGAAAGAAGCCTATAAACAATATTCACCGATTAACTGGGTTACTGCGAAAATGTTGCCCTCTATGTTAGTTCATGGCACTGATGACACTGTAGTACCTGCCGAATCGTCGATAAAGATGTATGAGGAACTTAGGCGCTGCAATGTTCCATCAACTTTAAGATTGATTCATGGTGCAGATCATGGGTTTGAGTTTATTTTAAAAAACCCTCAGACAATTAAGGTAGTCGAACAAGCAGTAAGCTTTTTGAGAAAACACCTAAAATAACTGGAGGGGTATTAATGAAACCTGACTTTGACTACGAGAAAAAGGAGTTTGATTTTTCCAGCGGTTATATTTTCAAAGGTAAGCATTATAGATGCTCACACATAAAATACAGGACGCTATATAAAGATGCAGCAAAAGGTACGGAAACTGTGGAAGTCTATAATTTTTCACCAAGAGAGGAAACTGTTGGTTCTATCATTATTCTTCATGGACTCGGCACGGTTAATATTCCTTTCCTTTTCTGGATGGGGAGTCATTTAGCCAGTGCGGGGCTGCAAGCATCAATAATGATTTTACCTGGGAATTATACAAGGACAGCGCATCATTCAACTAGTGGAAAAGATTTCTTTAGTCCAAGTATAGAAAGATTAACACAATTTTGGGAACAAGCTGTTGTTGACACAAGAACAACCATAGACATACTGGAACGTGAAGGGCTATGGCTCAATAACAATTGTCTTTTTGGTTACTGCCTTGGTGGTATGGTATCAATAATCGTTAATGCACTTGAACATCGAATAAATAACTCCATACTTCTCACCGTGGGCGGAAATATGGCCAAAATTATGTGGGAATCTCCAGTTTTAAAATACACTAGACGTGGTTTTTCAAAAGGAGAAGGAAGTTCAAAATTCCTCAATGATAAGGAGCGCCTTAAGAAAGTTTTTATAGAAGATACTTATAAGTTGTCTCAATTTAAAGATGTAAACGAAATGTTGAATTCAGAAATACATCCATTATTAAAGATAGATCCCCTCGCTTATGCAAAATTTAACGACACGAGAAAAACAACCATGATAGAAGCACTTTTTGACAAAGCGCTACCTCCTAAGACAAGAAAACAGTTATGGAAGGCCCTCGGTAAACCAAAAAGATATATTGTTCCAATGGGGCATGTCTCCTGGTTCCCTTTTGAATATGCACTTGGTAAATTCATATTGAAAAAACTCGGAATAAAAAGTGCCAAAAAGAAACTCAGGCTTCTGGAAAGTACAAAGCCTGAGAAATCTGTAAAATGATTTAATTTGGTTTTTAAACGGTTACCATTAAAGGTTCCCAGCGGCCAACTATTTCTGCATTTCTTTTGTAAGGGAAGAATTTTTTGAATATTCTGTAATAGAACAACTCTTCTTTTGATCTAAGTGTGACTTTATCTGAAATGTGTCTTTCATTTTTAAATTCTCCATTTGTAATAATTTCACTGGCATAACTTTCAATATTCTCGCTCGAACCTGCCCCTTTGCTAAATTGATCCTTTTTTCTCCATACAACCTCTTTTGGCAGTTCATCTTCATATGCTTTTCTAAGGATCCATTTTTCAATCTTCTCTTCTTTACCAAAAATTTTCCAATCAGCAGGTATTGACAGTGCTGATTCTACAACCTGTTTGTCCATAAAGGGAACGTCATATTCAAGTCCGTTAGATATGTTCATTCTGTCGTCTCTCTGAAATCCCATGTGATGTCCTGAATTTGTTAAATTAATCATTTCTTTCTCCATTTCGGGAAGTGAAAGGTTTTTAAGGTAGTGATATCCACCGAATAACTCATCTGAACCTTCTCCCATAAATACAATCTTTCCATTATTATTTTTTGCAAGCTTTGCAACTAAGAAATTCGGTATAGCGCTTCTTACAAGGGATTCATCGAATGACTCAAGATAATATATCACATCAGGTAGTATTTTTAACATTTCTTCTCTATCATATTTGTACTCGTGGTGGTTCAACCCCAGTTTTTTTGCTACTTTTCGTGCATACTTTAAATCTTCACTGTTTTTGTTTCCAACTGCAAAAGATTTAACATTTTTTACTTGCTTAGCAACCGCAGCTGCCACACAACTGCTATCCAGCCCACCACTGAGGAAAATAACAGGTTTTTTTCTAAAGTGATCCAATCGCTTCTTTACGGCATTGTATATAGCTTCTTTCACTATTTCAGAAGCCTTTTCAGTGTTAGTTATTTTGTTTACTCGTTTACTTAATATTTCAATACTGAAGTATCTTTGAAAACCTTTATCTGGTGTATAGTAATGCCCTGGCGGAAATTCTTCGACTGTATCAGTAAAAGGTACGATCGCCTTCATTTCTGATGCGAAAAACAGTTTATTATCAATTTCCCCGTAGTACAGTGGTTTGGTACCAAAGGGATCTCTGGCGATTAAATAGTTGTCCTTTCCAGCTATCATCAGACTGAATATACCTTCAATATCCTCTAAAAATGAATAATCTCTATTCATAAATCTTTCAGTAAACTCATCAAGCTTTTTACCGTTGTATATCCATCCATCAACTACTATACCTGTATCATTATTTTCACTGGCAACTTTATTTATAGAATTTTTTTTAGCATTGGTAGTAATCCCCATTATATTTGTCCCTTTTTCAATAATTCTTTTGCAGTTGCGCCCTCTGTGTTTAAGTACAGATAACGTATCATTCAGAAGTTTTTTGTTGTTTGTTTCATAAAAAGCTATTCCACTCATAAATTGAGCACCTCCAGGGTCATGTTAACAGTCCATGATTAAGAAAGTGCTACATGGATATGTACATAACAACAAGTAATTCTAATTTTCCCGATTTAAACTTAATTTCTAACTGAATGCTTCTGATTATTAAAATCTTTAGTAATTCATAATTGTGAAGTTCAACATACCCCCGGAAAAATGTTACCAGTTAGTTCTGAGTTGAAGTTTTGACTAATATTTTTCTATTTTTACCAGATCATAACATGCTTCATTAACCGCTTTTTTTAATTTGCTTTCAGGTATTCCTTTTGCCACTTCGATATCTGCAATACCTCCATTCAGATCAACTACTGCTTTATTAACTCCTTCAAGGTTGCTAAGTGCTTTTTCAACCTTCATTTTGCTTTCTGCACTCTTATACCTTTAGTTTTGAAATCGTGACAATACCTCCTTTTTTATCATTGTTTATGAAATTTCATCTGTTCTAAAGTCTCTTTTGAGAGTTCTATCATTCCGAAAAATACTTTCAAATAGTATGAATTATTTATATTCTTGAATGACAATCGACTATGTTTTAGTAATTCGCTTTTAGGGTGATATAATAAATTACTGAAAACGGTTTGGTAATTTTATCATCCGAACCATTGTTAAATGAAGGGAGTAATGAAATATGAGGAATCCCTTGTTAAAAGTTCTAATTGCGGCGATGATATTATGTTTTTCCACAATACTGACCGCTCAAAGTTTGAATTTTCTGGTAACAAAAGATTATGCGCCGTTAAGCTTTGAAGAGAAGGGCGTGTTAAAAGGATTGACTGTTGATATTGTAAAGGAGATTGCAGAAGAAACTGGCTGTAACATATCCATGACTTCAGTGACATTTGAAGATGCGTATAAAAAGATTCAGGGTGATGGAAATTACGCTATTCCAACGTTTGTTTTTACAGGCGAAAGAAAGTCTAAGTTTCAATGGGTTGGTCCCCTGGCAATTACCAAAACTTACCTATACAGTAGAAATGGTTTAAACAAGGAAATTTTAACCATTGAAGATGCAAAAAACGTTGAAAAGATTGGCGTGGTAAAAGATTATTATTCACATCAGCTTCTTGAAAGCCAGGGTTTCAATAATTTAGTAATATACAACAGTGAAGAATTTCTGTTGCGAGCTCTGATAAATGAAAAAGTGGATCTTGCACCTTTTAACGAAATTGTTTTAGAAAATTTGCTAGAAAGCTGTGAAAATAAGGCTGAATTAACAAAAACTATTATCATTGATCTTGATATGACGTTTATAGGATTTTCATCAGATGTTCCGGAAGAAGTTGTTAATAAGTGGCAAGCCGCACTAGATAAAATGAAGGAATCAGATGAGCTTGAAAAGATATACAGAAAATGGTTACCAGGAATACCGGTTCCTGGAAAATATACCTTTTTAACAGAAGAGTATCCCCCGGTTACCTATACGGGAAATAATGGAGAGATTACCGGTTTTGTTACTGATATTGTGAAGGAAATTATGAGAAGAAATGAAATGGAAGAAGACATCTTTCTTGTACCCTGGAATATCGGTTTTAACCTTGCAAAGAATTTGCCTAACGTAATTCTTTTTAGTATCGATAGAACTCCACAAAGAGAGGAACTGTTTAACTGGATTGGGCCCGTTGGTAAGAATACGACATATTTTTATAGTCTAAGAAGTAAAGATATTCAACTTAGCAATGTTGATGATGCTAAGAAGATAAACACTATTGCGACAACTGATGACTGGTGGACTGAGCAGTTGCTAAAAGATCTTGGATTTG
>JAYEJL010000133.1:0-1872 GCA_034660555.1 Thermotogota bacterium | reverse complement strand
TTATTTTGCTATAAATAATTTGGGCTATCTCCTCTTTATATGTATGAGCGGTATCGTTTCTCCTATCAGTCATTTCCAAGCATCTAACAGTATCTTCTTCCGTTAAAAATCCTAACGAAAAAATCTCTCTGAAGCAGGCTTTGGGAGAATTCGAGATGATACCTTCCTTTTCTTTAAGATATTCTTTTAAGAATTTCCATAATGCTTCAAAAGTATATTCAAACCGTTGAATAGTAGCATCTCTTATAATGATTGAAAATGGCTCTTCCAAGATTTCTCCCAAAGTTCTTAATGACCTTAAGGCATCATTATATTTTAGTTTCAATCTTTCCATATCACCACTTTTTTTAGAGCTTCTTGTTTAAATCCCCTTGAAACTTCCATAAAATTTACTATTTCAACTTTGTATGGAATATTTAAATTTTCTGTTTTTTCTTTAAGAAGAGTAATTTTTTTTTCATCAAATTTTCCATAGGGTATAATACCAATATCTATATCAGATGAAATGTAATTGTTCCCTCTTGCCCGAGAACCAAAAAGAATTATCTTTACCTTATCATATTTGAAAAACTCCATCACCATCTCTTTTAGTTTCAAAATATATTTGTTTTCTATCACTTCTTTACTTTTCATCATTTCTCGATCATTTTTTCAATCCACTTATAGGTTTTGGCAAGACCTTCCTCTTGGTGCGTATCGCAGAAATACGAGGTCAGGCTATAATTTTCCACTGCTTACGGAATTTTTAACTCCCACTAAGAACACGAAAAGCACGAAGATTCTTATTTATTCTCAAACTGAATTTATTTATAGTTAGTGTATTTAGTGTACTTCGTGGGCCATTTTTCCAGTGTGCTCCGTGGGCTATTTTCATATATAAAAAGGGTGCGAGGTAAAGATAGTTAGTGGGGCTTGAAAGCCCAACATAGGGTAATATTTCCCGCACCCAGTGTAATGGTACAGAATGTTTTTATTCTCTGTCACATAATCTCCTTTTTTTATGAGGGATTATATCATAAAAACTTTACTTTGTCAAGAAAATTTTTTTCCCAGGGTTTTTTCTCCCACGGAGGACACCCCGATACGGTTCCCGAAGGATCGGGACAAGCTGTTCCTCCCTACGGGGCAGGCGGAGGGCACGGAAGTTTCTTATTTATTTTCTTATCTTTGTTATTTATTTTAGTGAACCCAGTGCACTTAGTGGGCTCATTTCGTCGCAGGGTCATAGCGTCTTTGCGTCATAGCGTTTATTGAGTCTACCTCACAGGTTTCACTTATTTGGCTTATCTGGCCTATTATTGATTCATTGAATATATGCTTGTGCTTCATTTATTTCAAAATCAACAATAAAAATCCTTTTTGCTATACGCATCTTGAACTCCTTTTACACTCTTTCCCGCCAATAATCCAGTGTATCTTTCAAAGTTTTTTCAAATGGTATTTCTGGCTTCCAGCCAGTCTTTTTTCTAAATTTACTACTATCTCCAACCAAAATCGGCACATCAGATGAAGGTCAAGGGTCAGGCTTAAAAATTTAAAAGTTTATCTTGTTCCCTCTATTATGGATAGAATTATATCACACAGACCGTGAGATGTCAAGAGAAAAAGGGCAGTAATAAGTCGGATTTAAACTATAATATACCCCTTTACCAGTTCTGCCGTTCTTAATAAGAATTGTTAGGTTAACTAATTCTTGTAAATCCCTTGTTGCAGTTTTTTTATTGACTTTAAAAGTGTCTGTATATTTTTTTATTGTAAATTTCTCTTTTTTATTAAGCATTATTTGACTCACTTATAAAAATCAAAATCTCTGATGTTGAGATTTAGAAATTTCTCCTGCATTAATACGAACACTTTTAAGTACACTATAAA
>JAYEJL010000132.1:0-1878 GCA_034660555.1 Thermotogota bacterium | reverse complement strand
AAAAAGGGTGCTAAGTATGAAGGGATGAAGGCAAAGCATCCGTTTATGGATAGATTGTCAGCAATAGTATTGGCTAACTATGTGGCACTTGATGCGGGAACGGGTTGTGTCCACACCGCGCCCGGACATGGTGAAGAAGATTATCAAACGGGAAACAAATATGATTTACCAGTCATTTCACCAGTTGATGATTCAGGCATCTTTACCGATGAGGCAGGGAAATATGAAGGATTATTTGTATTTGACGCCAATGACAAAATTGTATCTGATTTAAAAGAAAAGGGTTATCTTGTTGCAGAAGATAAGCTCGAACATTCTTATCCCCATTGCTGGCGATGCAAAAATCCTGTGATTTTTCGAGCAACAGAACAATGGTTTATCAGTATCGATCACAATGAACTAAGAGAAAAAGCTCTGGAAGAAATAAAGAAGACAAAATGGTACCCCTATTGGGGAGAAAGACGCATATCATCAATGATTTCAGATAGACCAGATTGGTGTATATCAAGACAGCGCTCATGGGGTATACCGATTCCTGCGTTTAAATGCGAAACGTGTGGAGAGGTAATATTAACAGGGGAAGTTGTGGATCATTTTGCTTCTCTTGTTGAAAAACACGGTACAGATATATGGTTTGAATGGAAAGCAAAGGATTTGCTTCCTGATGGATATAAATGTCCTAACTGTGGTTCGAATGAGTTCCGGCAGCATGAGGATATTCTTGATGTGTGGATTGATTCTGGCTCTTCTTTCGAAGCGGTTGTGAAGCAAAGGCCCGAATTAAGATTTCCAGCCGATGAGTATCTTGAAGGAAGCGATCAACATCGTGGCTGGTTTAACTCTTCTCTATTATTGTCTTTGGTTGTTGAAGGCAAAGCACCTTTTGAAACAGTAGTTACACATGGCTTCATTAACGATGAACAGGGAAGAAAGATGAGTAAATCTGCAGGTAATGTGGTAGATACTCAAGAAATCAACGAGAAATATGGTGCAGAAATACTCAGAATGTGGGTAGCCAGCTCAAATTATCAGGAAGATATAAGGATATCCAACAAAATAATAAGACAGCAGGTTGAAAACTACAGAAAGATAAGAAATACTATTCGTTATCTGATCGGAAATCTCTCAGATTTTGATCACTCAGACAGTTTGCCATATGAGAAGCTTGCTGAAATAGATAAATGGGCACTTATGAAGCTGCACGATCTTATAAAAAATGTCACAAGAAGTTATGAAGAACATGAATTTTATAAAGCAAACCATTTAATAATGAAATTCTTGATCAATGATATGAGTTCATTCTATCTTGATATTGTTAAAGACAGATTGTATGTGGAAGGAAAGGATTCTGAAACCAGGAGATCCGTTCAAACTGTCATGATGGAGATTTTGTTGAATCTTACTAAATTGCTTTCGCCTGTTCTAACATTTACAACAGAAGAGGTATATAGTTTCTTACCTGAGGATTACAGGAAGTACAAGACAATCCAGGTAGAAGATTGGCCCGAGTACAATGAAGACTATTTTGATAAACAGCTAGAAACAAGATGGAAAAAGTTAAGAACGATAAGAGAAGATGTCTTGAAGGCTCTGGAGACAGAAAGAAATCAAAAAAACATCGGCAATTCTCTTGACGCAAGAGTAATCTTGAGACCTGAAAATAAAGGCACAGAGGAACTTTTGAAGAATTATACAAACAGATTTTTGGAAGATTTCTTTATTGTTTCTCAGGTAGAAATTGATAGTAAAATAGAAGCGGACAACGTTCATAAAGGACAAACTGTTGATGTTGTAGTTAAGAAAGCTGAAGGGGAAAAATGCGAAAGATGCTGGAAGTACTCTACTGATGTAGGAAAAGACGAGCAATATAAAGACATC
>JAYEJL010000131.1:0-1899 GCA_034660555.1 Thermotogota bacterium | reverse complement strand
AATTTATAGAATTAGTTAAAAAACATTTGAATAATAATTTACAAATAAATATAATTTAACCCAAATTAACGGATAAGGAAAATTACGAAAAATTTTAACCAAAAATTGTTATAAATCCTCAAAATAACATAAAGATTATCAAATAATATTAGTTAACACTTGTAGTCACAAAGAAAACATATCTAATTTCTAAAAACCACTAATAAATCCAAATTTAGGCATACCAGTCCCATAATTAATTATTAGTTATTAGTAATAATTATTCAATAGAAGCTTGACATAATCTTTTATGCCAATCCATAAATTCATAAACACGGCCAAAGTTTTTCCCAAACCTGATGACAACATATTTACCTGATTTCACAACCTGAGCTCCAACTTTAATAAAGAGATATCGAAATCGTTTCCAGTATATATTCAGTCCGGGGTCAATAATATACAAGAGCCAATATTTCAGATTCCATGATAACATAGAGATGAGAAAATAGGCGTAGTTACCGAAAAAATGTTTGGTTGGAATATGAACAGTGCCAAGCCCATTTTTGAAATCTTTGATAAAATTTTCCTGATGGCCACGACTGTCAATCAGCTGAATGATATCTTCTACCCCTTTGTCATATATATTAGTGACATAACCATGATAGAAATATTCATCCGTCTTCTCAAATAAGTCAGTCTGTTTCGATAAATCATGTATGATAATTTGCCTGCGCTTGTAAACGAAACGATACTCTCTGCCCCATGATGGCACGGTATGATTAAACTCTACGGCTTCAAGCTGTCCTTTCATTTTCAGGTGTTTATTTCGTTTTCTCAAAGATTTTTTCAATGATTCAAGCCTGTAGTTAAAGGTATGAGAATCACGATGTTTTACAGGTTTATCTTCTTGTTTCTTTTGTTCTTGCGGCTCTCTCCAAACCAATCCTTTATCTGTTAATTGCCTGCGGATAGGTGGGTTGGTTTCACTTGTTATTATGAAATTGATACTACATTCTTCACAGACATCTATGATAGATTTTTCAAAAAAACCTGCATCTGTTAGAAGAATGATCTCATCAAAGAAGGGTTTCAAGCGTTGTATGTTGTACCGCAACATATCATTAGCACCCGTTGAGGTAAAATCCGAACCTGTACGAAATATTATATCCAAGAGTTCCCCGGTATTATGAATATGAAGCAAAAGAGGATGGTAACCAAAAATATTCTTATAACTGGTTGAACTGTTTTCTTTGCAGTTACCGTAGACTTCATATACAGATGAATCAAGACTTATAATGATCTTTCTACTAAAACGTTTAGCCAGTTTTTTCAGTTGCTTATCCTGCATCTTATGAAGTATGGTGCGAAGTCTTTCCACACTTTCCTCGGTAAATCGTTCAAGAAAATCTCCTGATGTATGTGGGGCAGGAATATGCATATCATCAAAAAGTGTTCTAAGAGCGCCATCTTTTTTGACATATTGGGTGTCAACTATAGCATCTCCACCTGTTTGTTGATTGATAATCAGGGTAAGAATATGAACTGCTTCACCAATCTTTTTACGCTGGAAAATATTTAACCGAGTAAGTTTCTCAATGATTCCCAATTTTTTAATCAGCTCTGCCATGAGAAACATTCCACTGTTGGCGGTGAAATCATTTTTGTTGCTCTGTTCAATTTTAAATAATGGAATAGTTACTTGACTTTTTGTCATATTTTTTTTACTTTTTTCTATCACTTGAAATCACCTCTTGATTGTTATTTTTATATGTTTTCAAGTTTCTATAATATAATGATTTAAGAGGTGAATTTCAAATCTTTTTTTGGCTTATCCGTTAATTTGGGATTATTTAATTTTTCGTATAAACAAAATTGAAATGTTGTATAAAAAGTGAAAAAAATGCAAAAAAATAAATTTTG
>JAYEJL010000130.1:0-1906 GCA_034660555.1 Thermotogota bacterium | reverse complement strand
GTGATTTTGATAAATATAAAAAAATAGATTTAGACACCGTAAAGTTCACCTTAGAACTGCCTGCTCATACTACAAAGAGTTTCAGCTATAAACTGATTCTTCATCAAGGAGATAGACAACAATAGATAAAATCTTAAAAAGAGAGAACAAAAAATCTGGCATATCAAATTGGTCTACCTGCTGTTTCGCTTTCCAAAGAAAAGATAAGGAAATAGAGCAAATCTGTGAATGAAAATTCCCACATTTTGCAAGTTTAACGTTCTAAGCTCACTGGATTTTACGGAGCGCAGCGGAGTAAAAATCCAGTGCAGTGATTTGTTAGCTCATTTCAATGTATCAAGTTTATCCATATTCATATTTGACCAAAAGTTTCTTTCAAAATGAAAATCATGCCACATGTTTACCCCAAGTCTTTCATGACCTTCCTTCACTTTTTCACGCAGCTTATCTGCGCTTTCAACACCAGTTATGATAATGAGTTTCTTGAAGTATTTGTGTTGAGTTGCTCTGATAAAAAAAGGATACCTATTCCCGTGGGATGAGTAATGGAGGGTCTGTGGATACCATTCACTTTCAGGTGTAATGAACGACATAAGGAGCGTTAAAAGTTCAGCTTGCATTATATCTCCGAATGGCAAGTCCTCGCGGTCAGCGTGACGCTTTAAGAGTTCACCAGCTGGTGAACTCAGTTTTCTACCTTCAGGAGCTAAAACTGCCTGCAGTGTTTTTGAATAGCCATAAAATGCGTCAAATGTTTCAAAATTGGAATCTCCATACCTATCTGAGGATGGAAGTAGGTAATGTGAAGTGAATATTTCGTGGAGCACTTTATATGACCCTGTTTTCAGCAAAGCAGCGACAATATATAGAAAAGATTCATATACAAAAACTGAATGGGCTTCAACCCACGAATCATTCCAACTTGTTATTTCTGGAGGACGGGACTTTAACTCTCTCAATTTTTCGAGAACTTCAATCAGGGTTTCTGAGAATTCTTCTTCATCTGATGATTCACTTTCTAACAAAACCCAATCAACCAGATGGTCTCTGATGGCTTTAAGTTTGTTCGCGTCTTCCAAAACCTTTTCCCCTATGGATTCAACTTGGGGTCTTTCTCGAATTCTTAGCTCATCAGCATATTTAATACACGATTCAATAAAGTCGCGTCGGTAAATACTAATGCCTTTCTTATCCTGAAGAATTGCTTGTCTTAATGAATTAAACTTCGCAGAAGTTTCACTGGTTGGCACTGGAGTGTCACTTGTGATATAAGTTGGTGCCTTTCCTTTTTTGGGCTTTACATGCTGTGGTTTACCATACAATAAGCGAATTAATTGTTCCCAATTTTCATTTTCTGCTTCTGGACTAGAAAAATTTATCCACATTCTAGATTTTAAGAATGCAGGTAGCAATGGCTCGCCATCACTGCCAAACTCACAGACTATCGGTATGAACTTTGATTGTTCGACTTTTTCATAGACTTCGTTAGAAATTATTTGTGACTCTGTTCCCACACCAGCTTTTCGCAAATCTGCTTTTTTTGCATATTTTTTGTCGCAGATAACCAGCACATGAGTAACTGAGGAATCAGCAACCATACGCTCCATGAAAGCATATTTGTCATGACCTTCTTTAAGGTCATATATATCAAGAATAACATCTATTCCATCAGCTACTAACCTTTCCGCCCAGTGTTTAACTAATTCTTGGTGAGTTTGATCGTTCCAGCTATATGAAATAAATACCTTTGGTTCCATAATTTTTTATATATCTCCATTAGACTTAACATTTTATTATATAGACCACCATATTATAAACATATTATAAGACATTTTTTATGCTAAACAAGCAATTTTCAAATCAAATAATGTTAAGCAAACGCTGTAGGCGTTTGTCTTGCACGTGT
>JAYEJL010000129.1:0-1913 GCA_034660555.1 Thermotogota bacterium | reverse complement strand
ATTCGGGAATATTATGAATATCTTTTGGGTACAGGACTTCCAATGTTAAAGGCGCGTAATAGTATTGCTCGCTATATAGCCAAGGTAAGTTACGCAATGCTGAAAAATAAAACTACTTATATACCTTTAGACTTCTGCAAAATAGAAAAAATAAAATATTGGGTTAAAAATGCAAATAGTTACATAAAGAGTTGTAATGGGTAATAAGGTTACAGTTTAGTTTTACTAACATGAGAAGGGGAAACGCTCACTTAGACTTAATCGTGAGACAGTTATTCAGTTTAGTAATAAAATAGAAGACAGAATAAATGTTCTTTGAAAATAATGGTGGTTATGCAACTTTTTTGATTTGAACAGGATGTTTAGCAAAGGTTCTGAAACATCTTATTTTATCAGGATTTTTCATGAGAATAGCAGCAGCATACGCCACCAGCGATAAAGAGAGATGAGCAATAGTCATCTGGTTTTTGATGGAAATGTTTTTATAATGAGTGGTTTGTTCAATTTCACGATTTTCCAAGCGTGAGAAGTATCGTTCCACTTCGGTGCGTAGTTTATAGGTTTCTTTGAAAAAACTGCTCTCTCTGGGGACTTGTGCCCTGGCGTCATTAGTGACGTCCAGATATTTAGTACAGCCGTATTGTTTGCCTTCAAAGAAACGAGGATGATTGACTGGACAGCCTCCAGGATAATTTTGGGTACATTTTTTATCCGTTTTTAACGGGCATCTGAATTTCATTCGTTCTCGGTTGCCTTCTTTGAATTTGCCATTGAATTTCATTTCCAGCTCAGCATCACAGAGCGGTAGTCCGTTCGGTCCAAAGGTTTTCTCAGGTTGGGTGTTTCTGGGATTTATGGGGATAAGGGCTTGAGATTTAAACTCATTAACAATGAGATTATAAAGAGCTTTTTCATCATAAGCAGTATCAGCAATAAAGATAGCATTCTTTTTGAAGCGGTACACTCTTTTGAGTTTATTAATGAGTTTTTGAGCGACTTTGGCATCGGTTTGGTTGTTCGGCAGGGTTAATTCAACAAGTGGGATACCTTCTTTTGAGACAATCACATGTGTCCGGTACCCCCAGAAAAAAATAAAATCTTTTTTATCGCCTCTTTTCTGATACGAATAGTAACTCAGCGTTGCAGTGGGATTTCTTTTGGGCGTTTTTTTTTATTTGTAATGTTGCGATTAGGATTTTTAAGATTGTTGTCTTTGGTAGCAGCCATAATTGGTTTAGAATCTATAATGAAGGTATCCATAGAGATGATTCCTTGTTCGATAAGGGTTTGGTTAATGGTATGATGGATTTTTTCTAACTCAGAGTTCTTTATCTGTTTGAGAAACCGATAGAATTGAGACTCATCCGGTAGTTTTTTCATCATGTTGAATCCGCACATTTCAGTGATCACGGGATGATTCTCAAGAAATTCAATGAGTCGAGGGATTGAGGGGATTCCTTCAAGGCTTTTTATGATCAGTGCCCGAAGTATAGCTTTACGAGAATAGCCAGTACGACCGACGTCTAAATTTTTGTCAGAGAGAGTAGATAAATCTAATGCTTTAAACAAGTAATAATATTTTCTGTAAAGGGGTGAAGATTCAACAAAGGTTTGTAAATTATAAAAAAGGGAGGTTTGAAAATTGTCCAAAATATTCCTCCAATTCTGGTTAGTAATTTATTGATTATTAACAGTTTAAATATACTAAATATTTGGAGGAAATGCAAGGTTTTATTAGGTATATAAATTTTTTAATTACAAATAGTTAGAAATTTTGCAGAAGTCATATATACCTTATCAATGGAGGAAGAATCTGGAGAGAAGTTTTATAGATAATACATAGAATTCACTTACACTTACAGAAAGTCATTCTGTAAAAAGGCAATGACATTTAAAAAAACACTATTAAAGTG
>JAYEJL010000128.1:0-1952 GCA_034660555.1 Thermotogota bacterium | reverse complement strand
TGAGTGCAATGGCATATTGAATGTTAGCATCTTCAAGAAAATCAATATTGTCCTGGCTATAGAATCCTTTGTCCATGATTGCTATTACCTCATGCAATCCAGATTCCCAGATTGTATTGGACAGAGCTTTTGCACTATGTGTTGCTCCGGGAAGAAGTTTCATGAATCCTGGCCTTTTATTTGATGTACCCCACATCAAGAGGATCTCCAGTTGTGGTTTCCAAATCTCCTCTGGATTGTGGCTAACTTCCAACCAGGGTATGTTCTGACTATTGCTGAATATATGGCTGAGGTCAATAGCCATATGTTTTTCATCCTTTGATATCTCCGTGAAGAATTCACGCTGAGCATTCCATTGTCTTCCTATCCTTGGTAAAAATTTAGTAATGCTGTTCTTGCTGAGTGCAGCACCTGGCCATAACCTTCTTGACCATGATGTATCATGCCTAATCTTCATTCTGGAAAATGGTTCCTGATAACATAATTTGATGCAAGCAGCTGAAAGGATATTTTGCCAATCCCTGGGAAAGATATCAATCAACGGTTCTGATATGTTATTCACGAACCTTTCGAGGAAAGCAATGTGTCCAGCTTCAAGGATTCCTCCTATCTTCAAATTACGTTTGTTCCTCGATGGTATTATTCCGTTAGGAGATACCGTGCCAAGGTATTCCAAAGTTTTCGTCCGTGGTTTTTTAATTTCTGGATCCCAGAAAGATGTTACTCTTTTTGCGTAATAGCTGTTACCTCTTTTCTCGATGGCGATTCCTTTCTTCTTGTGCTTCATCACCCAGTCGGGAAAATCTTTTAGTCCCATATTACCCATATGGGCAATAGGCTTAATAGGATATAAACTCTTTGTTAATTTGATATTTTATATTCAAGAAATGACAAAGAGTAATATTGGGAGGCTACCTATTACCCATTACTTGGGACTTTGGGGTGTGTAAAAAGTCCTTAACCACCCTTCATCTCATTTTAAAGGTGGATATAGGATCTAAGCCAAATTCATGAACAGCTCTTGGCATTAACGATAGATTATAACCAACCCATGACAAAGATTCTTCTATCCTTTGGGAAGTTGAGTTTCTGCTTCTGACAAAACTACTGAACTTCCTCTTTTTGGCTGAATTTGTACTTTCCACATTTGACCTCATATGATACTTCTCATAGGCAACTTCTGGATTTTCTTTGAAACCATTGACCATTCTTTTCCAAGCAGATGATCCTTTGGCTTTGGAGGTAGTATTGGATTTTGGTTTAAACCAAGGTATGGCCCCAATTTCATCAACAGAATTACAATTATCTCTGGAAAGATACATGCTATCCCCCGACCAGTCTTCAACATGAAATCTGGGTGAGACATTCCTGACATGAGACCTGAAAATAACGTTGTCCTTACCTTTGCCATTTTGAACATTGAGAGCAACAACAATATTCGATTTTGTACCCACTGAGATGTGAACCATGATATGGTCACGTCTTCTAGACTTTTTACACACCCTTATACTGAACCAGCTGGAAAAGCATTTTGTTGATATTCCAGTTGAATCTGTTGCCATTTCTTTTTCGATAGTTGAGAACACGTTTGAGGTCAGTTCAACCAACCTCTTCACATAGAACTGAATCTCTCCGTTGTTTTGATAATTGCCCAATGATTTGAAACAAGGTATTTGTACATTGATAAAACCTGCTTTTTTCATTAATTTGAGAAATCCGATTGATCTTCTCAAGGATAGTTTGAAATATTCCTTTACAACCAGACAGATAATCACATCAATTAATGGTAGGGGTTTTCTTCCCATCCCATGCCATAGGTCAACTCTGTCAATTACAGCTTCTACAGCGGATGGTAGAAATTCGAAGAAGAAAGGTATCTCATTTTCTTGAATGGTGTTATAGAGTGCCTCATCCCGTTTTGTTTTCTGTTTTCCCACATGCAGTAATAGTCC
>JAYEJL010000127.1:0-1967 GCA_034660555.1 Thermotogota bacterium | reverse complement strand
TCTTAGACGGTGGATTATGATCCGACAACGGAATACCTTTTAATTGAGTTGCAATATAGAGGTTTTCAAGGTCAGATTTTGTGGAGGCGGCAACCAGATTCGAACTGGTGAATAGCGGTTTTGCAGAGTGCTTGATATCATTACGAATATTCACCATTGTATAATAACATATAATAATATATAAGAAAACTTGACTTGACTTTATACCATGTTTTATGGTTTTTTACCATGTTTTTTTATAAAGTGGTCACTTTTTGGTCACAATTTCCGGGGATAGGGTGAGCTCCCCGATAAGGTAGTTTCCTGAACTACTTTCCCCGGAATCTTATTTCAGGACGCGACAGGAAGCGTAAATAAATGACGCTATCAACAAAAGACCTCAAAAAGCAAGTCCTTGACGTAGATCCCAAATTTACAGAACTTTATACGAACAAAATTAATCCCCTCGTAAACACAATTAGAGAAAAGGAAAAAGAAATCGATAGGCTTTTTCAACCTGATCCTACTCCTGGAGAAGCCGTTGCAATATTAGAAAAGTATAAAAAGCTTACTGAAGAAATAAAAAAAACAAACAAAAAACTTTTATCGGTTATATCTGATATTGAGCACGATTATCATATTAAAATAATAGGAAAGAATTTTCCATTTAATTTTATTAATAGACTTAGAATTATTGACTGTGTTGAATGTATTTTTATAAATGACCTGTACAGAGAGCCTCGACTTTCTGAAAAAAAACAATTTTTAAATAGTGCCAGTATCAGCTTTTTGAAAAAAAATAACGCCGAGATGTTTATCGCGGACGATTTTCTGCACCTTCAGATCGATCTTACCTATGATAAAAATGAAATATTAGATTCGTGTGACGATGTGATTAGTAAAGCCCAAAGTATTATTGGCAAAACTAATAAGAGAGCTAAAAAAGCAGTGATAGAGAGATTGTTTGATTTGCTTTTTAAAGATTATTATTTGTCCTCGAGATCTAAAAGTGATGCTCTGGATAAAGTTGTAAAAGATTTTAAAACAATTGGACTTAAAATAGAGGCTGAAACCCTTGATAAAAAATACATTCCTGATTTTAAGAAAAGATATGGGATTAAAGATGTTAGGTATTTAAAGGGGGTATATGTGATAAAATAGGCGTCCCCCCATTTATAAATAAATAGGCGTGTCTTCTTTATAGTTTCGCTCTTGTTATATTAAGGTTAATCATTTCATTATGGTTAACCTTTTTTTGTTTAATTACAGGTAATAATGCCCATTTAAGGAGATTTATCATGGAAGAGCTTATCACAGTAGATGACCTGGCTAAACGTTTAAAAGTACCTCGTTCCTGGGTTTATGGTAAAACGCGTGAGCGAGGTGTAGATGTGATTCCTAAAGTTCGGATAGGGAAATACATCAGGTTTTATTTCAAGGACGTTGTAGACTGGTTAGAGTACCTGCAAAAAGAGAAGTATGCTCGTTAATGGAAAATGTAAATAATTGTTTGCTTTAAAGTTTCTTAAAAGGAGACTTACACATGGCTATCCAACATCGGATAAGAAAAAACGGAAAAGGTGAGACTAAAGTCGTAGCGTTGACCGCGCGGCAGGCAATCATTTCCCATTGCAAGGAGTGCATGGGCTTCAACGCTGCTGAAGTCAGGCGGTGCACTGCCCGGCTATGCCCGTTGTATCCTTTTCGAACACGCGACGTGCCGCAAGATGTCACAGAATGCTCTATGAGTCAATATAAGCCGTAAAAATCATCAAAAAAGCTGGAACCTGTGCCACCATCAGCCTGTGGAATTTTTGACCAGAAACCTCCGGCTTGTTGTTTGTGAGTAGAATAAGTTTGTGTGGGCAACGGATTGAGCCTGTGTCGATGGTTCTCAAGAGTGCTAATGTAATATAAATGGAATCGCTGCGGAAAGCTTTGCAATATAACACGTCCTATGAAAACGAATTAATTACATATTAACAAGG
>JAYEJL010000126.1:0-1986 GCA_034660555.1 Thermotogota bacterium | reverse complement strand
ATCACAAAACAAAATTGATTTCCGTCTTCTAAGCTTTGCCACTGCCACGCTCATACCATTTTCGAATCCAATAGCACAATTGAAATGGTTTACCTGACGGTAAAGTTGAATAGCTCTGTAAACCATGCTGAGTGATTTTTTAATGCCGTTTCTGTAATCTCTTCCAATGGTGATGCCTTTCAATCCGAATGATTGTATCAAGCTTACCGTCTCTGCCCTGTCCCTTATAGTGATAAAATAGTTTTCATCAGAGAATTCACGAAGAAACGAGTTGAAGAAGAGGGCATGAGATGGGTTTATAATATCTATCCAGACAGCCATATTTTAATCCTGTTTCATTCTAAAAATAACCGTTCCTCCTCCAGTGTATGGCCTTCCGGGGTCAATGCATTGGATATATACGCATCGTCTGGATCTTTCTCTGTCGTCAATCCTAATTTAACTGGGTCTACTCCTCCTTCCAAAGCAACTGCATAGTGAAGTAACGAGGGCAAAGCATTAATGCAAAGGTCATCTGTTTTTTCCAAATCTATTTTTGGTCCATCGATTAATATTTTACCACCCACTTTATATACAGGGCGCTTCCCTTTGATTTTGACCACTTCTATCATCAACATTTGCCACACCCCAGCAATTTAACATTAAACCCTGCATCTTTCCATTTATCATGATTTATAATATTTCTGGTATCCACCACATTTTTATTTCTCATCTTAAGTTTCTTAGGATCAATGTGCTTGAATGTTCTATGGTCTGCGATTATAACAATACAATCGCTATCTTTTACAGCTTCATCAAGGTCAAAGAGTTCGTATTCAAAATGTTTTACATGTGGATCATAACATTTCACCTTGTACCCTCTATTTTCTGCTAGTTTTATGAACTTAAGGGCTGGCGTTTCCCTCGTATCGTCAACATTCCCTTTATATGCAACACCAAATGCAGTTATTACTGGGCTTTTTATATGTTCAGTCATCTCTCTAACCATTCGTAGTACAAAATTTGGCATGGAGTTGTTGATTTCTCTGGCAAGATTGATCATTTTAGAATTTCGGGCTGTAGAAGCCAGGAACCATGGGTCAATAGCGATACAATGTCCTCCAACCCCTGGTCCTGGTTTAAGAATATCTACCCTAGGATGTTTGTTTGCCAAATCTATTGCATCCCAGACGTTTATATTGTTTTCCTCCCCTATCTGTGCGAATTCATTGGCCAAAGCGATATTAATATCTCTGAAAGTGTTCTCCATCAATTTGACGAATTCCGCAGTATCTAGATTGGTCAGATGCATTTTTCCCTCAACGAAAGATTCATAGACTGACTTTGTCATCTCTGCAGATTTTTTATCATAGCCTCCAATTACTCTGTGGTTATGAATCATTTCATATATCGTATTTCCAGGTATGGCTCGTTCTGGAGAATGAGCCAAGTAAAATTCTCCGGCTTTAATCCCACTTTTTTCTAGAGTGGGAAGTAATAATTTCTCAGATGTTCCTGGTGGTACAGTTGATTCCAGTATTACTAGATTATTTTTGGATAGGTGAGCAATAATAGATTCAGCAGCAGATTTTACTGGTCTTAACTCTGCAGTATGTATTGAAGGATCCAAAGGTGTTGGAACAGCTATTAAAAAGACATCAGCACTTTCGACCTTTCCTTGAGGTTGAAATCTTTCCCCTGCATTTTCAAATAGTTCTATAAGGCCCAGTTCTTCGAATGGAATTTTATCATGGTTAAGTTTTTCTACAATTTTATCATTTATATCAACGCCTACAACTTCATTTCCAGCGTTTGCAAGTAATAAAGCCGTCGGTAATCCAATATATCCTAGCCCCAAAACACAGATTTTCATGTTATCTCCCTCTCCAATATCTCCATAATTTTCCTTCCAGCTTTCCCATCGCCAAATGGATTTTTCCATTCATTATTTCTTTCAAGCATTTTGTTTGTTGCGTTTAAAATATTTTCTGGATTCGTTCCAGCTAA
>JAYEJL010000125.1:0-1988 GCA_034660555.1 Thermotogota bacterium | reverse complement strand
AAGAAAATGGCCACGTTGTACTATTTTAGATTATAGCTCTATGCTTTTTTTCTAAACGGCATTGCAAAATTTGTGTAAAAAAATTACGCACAGCCTTGATTTTTTCTTTGGTTCGTTTCTTTTGTATCAAGACAAAAGAAATGGACAAATATTTTAGCATAATATAAGTATTTTTAATAAATTTTCATAGGCGAGAAGACTTTTTGTTACTTTTTGGTCTTTTCAAAAAGTAAGAGGAAATAAAGCCGGAAAGCTTTCAACCTGCCGACTTAAGAATTTGATTAACCGATTGTCAAATGCAAAGATAGACCCCCATTGTCGCCCGACCCCTATTGTCCGACAATTATGATAAAGGCGTTGACAAAAGTGAAGAAAGAAATAAAGATAATTATAAATAACGAATAATTAACTGGAGGTAAAAATGAAAGCATTAAGAAGATTTGTGGAAGTAAAAAACCGTAGGTTTACTATAGAATTACCAGATGATTTTAATTATGATAAAGTTGAGGTTTTGATTTTGCCAAAAGACGATGTTGATGATCTGGGTTATCTTTCCAGAGAAATAAAAGCAGGTTTTGAGTCTGGGATTAGTAATAAATCACACGAAGAAATTTTTCAAGAATTGAAAAAGAAATATGCATAAACTTATATATACAAAACAAGCTGAAAAAGACCTTATCAACATATTTGAATATATAGCAAGCGACAAAAAGGAAGTAGCATTGGAGTATATAAACAAATTAAAAAGTCGCATAGAACTCCTTCAATCCAATCCTCTATTAGGTGTATCCTGTCAAAGCAAGAACATCAACAAGGATTGTAGAATTTTGATTTTTGAAGATTACCTAATATTTTACAAAGTTAGAGATGATAACGAGATACTTATAATCAGAATTTTGCATGGCTCAATGAATTATCAAAAGAAAGTATAGCCCATTTTGGGGGTATTTACACAATGGGATTAAGTAAATTTTGATATATAAACAGTTAAAAAGAGTGCGAAAAGTAAAGCAATTGTATGGTTGAAAAGAGAAATAAGAAAAAAGAATATTAGCCTCGGATTTTGCAATTGATGCGGTGGACTTTGCTTTGCTGTCCCTTATCACGAATAGGGAACTAAGTATAAATGTTGTTTAGATAGTGTAAGTGTAAGAAGTGACAAGAAGACAAAGTAACAAGGAGAAAAAGTTAATGGTTGTCATTCCGTGCCCCCTTGTCATTCCGTGCTTGACACGGAATCTGGAGTTTGGATTCCCGCGTGCGCGGGAATGACACAAAGAAAAGTAATCCAGAAACAAAAGAAAAGAATTTAGCCTCTGTGTAATCCAAGCAATCCAGAAGCGAAAGTATTGTAAAAACCGTAATTTTTTATTGCTCAAACATTCTATTTTCTTAACACTTTTTGCAAACTATTTTCTATACGCCTTTTTATCTAATGCGGGAGATGAAAATACAACATTTTCTCTCTTTCTTTTTCTGTCGCATTATGAAAATTTATGTTAAGAAAATACGAAATATTATGCGTTTAGAAAAAACAATGTTTGAGTGTTAGCGAGTTTTGTTTTTTTAGCATAATATAAGCATTTTTAATAAATTTTCATTGGCGAGAAGACTTTTTGTTACTTTTTGGTCTTTTCAAAAAGTAAGGATAAGTCAATCAAGCACGGAATGACAGGAAAAAGAATGTCATTCCCACACTTTTTTTGCCATAAAAACTTCCAGTTTTTACGCCCAAATCTACGATTTGTGTCATTCCCGCGCACGCGGGAATCCAGACTTCAGATTCCGTGTCAAGCACGGAATGACAGAGGACGGGAATCCGCCTGTCTGCGTCTACCTGCGCCGTTGGCACGGCAGGCAGGCGCACGCGGGAATCCAGTGGCTAAATTCTTTTTTTTCGCTGTGGATAAGGTCCCGTGTAATACTCCAACCTGCCTGTGCGGGCGAGAGCCGCTCGCAGTCAGGGATTGAGTTTCTTCGTTAGGATG
>JAYEJL010000124.1:0-1992 GCA_034660555.1 Thermotogota bacterium | reverse complement strand
AGCTTGGACCTACAGATGCTGATCCTGCACAACAGGTTAAAATAGTCGAAGATCTTATTGCAAAAGGTGTAGATGCCATTTGTGTAATACCTAATGATGCTGACGCTATGGAGCCAGTTCTTCAGAAAGCGAGAGATAACGGAATTATCGTGCTTACCCATGAATCGCCAAATCAGAAAAGCGCAGATTGGGACATTGAGGTTATTGATAATGTAGCATTTGGAGAACAGAACTTTGAAAGATTAGCAAGCCTAATGGATGGAGAAGGACAGTTTGCTTTGTTTGTTGGAAGTCTAACAGTTCCTCTGCACAATCTTTGGGCGGATATTGGGCTTAAAATGGTTGAAGAAAAGTATCCAAACATGGAACTTGTAACAGAAAGAATTCCTTGTGGTGAAGATGTCAATCTTTCAAAACAGAGAATGCAAGAGTTTTTAAGAAAATATCCAGATTTAGAAGGACTTGTTGCTTTTGGTAGTCTCGGACCTATTGGAGCAGCTCAGGCGCTCAGAGAAAAAAGAGATCCTGACAAAGTGGCTGTTGTTGGGACAGTTCTTCCAGAGCATGCTTACCCTTATTTAGCGCAAGGTTATATTGACACAGGTTATCTTTGGGACCCAGCTGATGCAGGTTATGCTATGGTGTATGTTGCAAAGTATCTTTTAGCTGATTTCTTTGTTCATGAAGGTATGACTGTACCTGGTTTAGGTCCAGCAGAAATTGACAGAGATAATAAGATTATTAAATTCAATAAGATTTTAGAAATAACTGCTGAAAATGCATTAGAACTTGGTTTCTAGAACACTGATATTTAAAGTAGGCTGAAGGGCAAATAGCCCTTCAGCTTTTGCCTTGAGTCGGAGGTGGAATTGAGTGCATGACTACTTTATTGAAATGAAAAATGTTAATAAAAACTACGGAGGTGTCCTTGCTCTCAAAGATGTAGATTTTTTTTTGAAAAAGAATGAAATTCATTGTCTTGTTGGCGAAAATGGTTCTGGTAAAAGCACTTTAATTAAAATAATATCTGGTGTTGTTCATCCTGAATCAGGAACAAAAATAACAATAAAGGGAAAATCTTTCAAAGCTTTAACTCCAATAAGATCTGTAGATGAGGGAATACAAGTTATATATCAAGATCTATCGTTATTTCCCAATCTTTCGGTAGCAGAAAATATATGTGTAACTGAATACCAAAAAAGAAAAGCAAACATAGTGAATTATAGAAGAATGAGGAAGAAAGCTCATGAGGCAATGGAGAAAATTGATGTAAACATTGATCCTGACAAAATCGTTAGAGATTTATCTATTGCGCAAAAACAAATTGTCGCAATAGTTAGAACAATAGCTACTGATGCAGAGTTAATAATTATGGACGAACCTACGGCTTCATTATCTAAACATGAAATTGATGAACTTCTTAACCTAATAAAAAAACTACAGAAAAAGGGATTAACAATCCTATTTGTTAGCCATAAACTGGATGAAATAATGAGAATTTCAGAAAGAGTTACTGTTCTTAGAGATGGGAAAAAAATTGGTACATATGAAGCATCCGAAATGGATGACAATAAGATTGCTTACCTTATGACTGGAAAAAGATTTGTATTGACAAAAAAGAAAGAAATTGAAGAAAAAGGTAAAAAAATTCTTGAAGTAAAAAATCTGTGCAAACTGAAGAATTATAAAGATATTAGTTTTTCCCTTTATGAAGGCGAAATACTTGGTATAACTGGGCTTATTGGTGCAGGTAGAACAGAATTGGCATTGTCGATATTTGGTATGAACCCACCGGATTCAGGAGAAATATTACTTGAAGGCAAAAGAATACATTTTAGAACAAGTTTTGATGCCATAAAAGCTGGAATTTCTTATGTGCCAGAGGATAGATTAAATGAAGGATTAATTCTTCAACAAGCTATTAGTGCTAATATAGTTGTTCCTATATTGGATAGAATTGTAGACAATTTTGGTGTTTTGAAGGAAGATAAG
>JAYEJL010000123.1:0-2010 GCA_034660555.1 Thermotogota bacterium | reverse complement strand
GACGCTTCAAACCAAATAGTATTAGGAGATGCTTCAGTAACCCAATTAAAAACAGCCGCCAACCTATACATCTCTGGCTCAAATGATAATTATATTAACGGAAATGTGGGGATTGGGACGGCGAGTCCAAACGCTAATGCGAAACTTGATGTAAGTAGCACAACAAAAGCATTTATGCCACCAAGAATGACAACTACTCAAAAGAATGCGATTTCAAGTCCAACAGCAGGAATGGTGGTATATGACACAACATTAAATAAATTATGCGTATATACAACAGCGTGGGAAACAATAACTTCCTCATAAAAGTCGCAACCAAAATAATATAAAATTATGGACATAATAAAATTAGACAACAACACAATAGAAACCTCAACAATAGTTAAAAGGAAATATACTAAAGAACAAATACAAGAAGAAAAAGAAATGATGTTGCAAGAGATTGAAATGGCAGAAGAACAAATAAACAGAGCTAACGCCAGAATAGAGGAGCTAAACAATTATAGTAAAAAATTAACACCAACAAAATGAAATCAATTATTATAGGCGCGGGAGAAATAGGAAAATCTTTATACAGAGTTTTACAAAACTATTATCCAACTACGCTGGCAGAAAAGGTTTCTATTAAAGAACATTTTGACGTTCTACACATCTGTTTCCCGTTTTCAGATAAGTTTATTAGTGAGGTTAAAAAATATCAGAAACAATATAAACCTAAATATACAATAATTCATAGCACAGTCCCGATTGGAACAAACCGAAAACTTGGTTCTATATCATCGCCCATAATCGGAATACACCCATTTTTACAAGAAAGCATTAAAACATTCACAAAGTTTTTAGGCGGAGAACAGGCAAACGAGGTAGCTGATTATTTCAGAAGAGCTGGTATAAAGGTTCAGATATGTAAAAAGCCAGAAACAACAGAAATGGCAAAACTATCCTCTACAACGCTTTATGCTTTAATAATTGAATATGTTAAAAACTTAAACAAACAATGCGAAAAATACGATGTTCCGTTTTCAGAAGTATATACTTTATGGTCTCAAAACTATAACAAGGGATATGAAGAACTGGGATTTCCCGAATATGTTAGACCAATACTTCAGCCAATTATGAAAAAACAGGGAGGACATTGTACTCTTCCTAATTGTAAACTATGGGATACTGTGTTTACTAAATTTATCAACAAACTAACAAAATAAAAATATGAAATTTTATTCTTTTGCGGAACCTGAAAAATCTCTTTATCAAGACGCACTTAACTTTGCTGGGATTTCAGATACTTCGCAATTTCCTTTAACCGAATTTACCAGAAGTAGTAATGCTTGGTACAGGTGGGGCGACTCTCAAATTTGGCAAGCGACAGGAACTTGGGAATTTGATGATAGCAATCAAACTTCCCTGCCAATATCAACAGGAACATTAGTTGCTTCCCAACAGGATTATGAAATACCCTCTACTGCCCGTAAAATAGACAGAATAGAGATTTTAGACAATAACGAGGATTATCGTTTGTTAACCCCATTAGACAAAAGCCAAGTAGGGAAATCAATGTCAGAGTTTTACGAAACAGATGGACTTCCAAGATATTATGACTTAGTAGGAAGGTCAATTATGCTATATCCAGCGCCAGCAGAGGCAGATGTAACCACTACAAAAGGAATAAAGGTATATTATTCCAGAGATATAGATGAATTTGGTATTACGGATACCAGCACTGAACCTGGATTTGACAATCACTTCCATAGAATAATATCCTTAGGAGCGGCTTATGACTTCTGTTTAGCTAATGGAATAACTGACCGCACAAACATTTTAAGAACGGAAATAGAGGAATTTAAAAAGGATTTACAGGAGCATTATGGGTCAAGACATAGAGATTCTCTTCCTAAAATAATACCAACAGATAAAAATCAAATATAAAGGTCGCTAACAAACTAAACAAAACAATATGGCAACAAGTTTTTCAAAAATACACAAATTTACAGAAGCAGTAGCAGAGAAAGT
>JAYEJL010000122.1:0-2024 GCA_034660555.1 Thermotogota bacterium | reverse complement strand
TGATGCTGTAAGATACTATCTTTTAAAGGATATCCAGTTTGGTAGAGATGGAGATTTTTCAGAGAAAAAGCTTGTTGAAAGGATAAATGCGGATCTAGCTAATGATCTGGGAAATCTATTACATAGAACGGTTGCGATGATTTTTAAGTTCAATGAAGGGAGAATCCCGGAACCTGACAAAGAGTTGTTTGAACCAGATAAGAAGCTTATTTATTTAAGTGAAGAGATCATAAAAAATTACAGAAAAAACATGGATGAACTTGTTTTTACAGGATCTCTAGAAAGAATATGGGAACTTATAAGATTTGGAAATAAATATATCGACCTTACTAAGCCCTGGAAATTGGGAAAGGATCCTTCAAATAAGGACAGACTAAACACGGTTTTGTATAGATTATCGGATACTTTGAGACTTGTTGCGATTATGATAGCACCTGTAATGCCAGATACTGCAAAAAGTATTTTTGGTAGGTTGGGTCTTGATTATGTAGAAAACTTTGATTGTCTGAAGGTAAATGATCTTAAAAGTGGAATAAATGTAAAAAGCGGAAAACCTTTGTTCCCCAGAATTGATGTTTCGGAACATAAGTGGGTTGGTCCAACATTATCAGAGGAGGAGATAAATGTGAATTCTGAGGATAAAGAGAAAAAAGAAACTGAAGTGAGTAATGAAATAAGCATCGAAGATTTTTCAAAGATTGAACTTGTTGTAGGAAAGATTGTTGAAGCGGAGAAGATAGAAAAATCCAACAAATTGATAAGAATTATTGTTGATCTTGGTGAAAAGGGCAAAAGGCAGGTTGTTGCTGGTATAGCAAAACACTACAATAAAAATGATCTAATAGGAAAGAAGGTTGTTGTAGTAACCAATTTAAAGCCTGTCAAATTAATGGGTGAAGAGTCAAGAGGTATGATACTCGCTGCCAGAGATGATTCAAAGCTTTCGTTGCTAACTCTTGATAAAGACGCATCACCTGGTTCCAGGATTTCTTAGTTTGAGTTTTTTAAGGTAAGGAGGTTCGATTTTGGCTGAAGAGATTATCTCGAGATCTATTAATGATGAAATGATAGACTCCTATATGCTCTATTCAATGAGTGTCATTGTTGGTAGAGCAATTCCTGACGTTAGAGATGGTTTAAAACCCGTTCAAAGAAGGATCCTTTATGGGATGCTTCAGCTTGGTTTGAGACATAATACATCTTATAAAAAGAGCGCAAGGATCGTTGGAGAGGTAATGGGTAAATATCATCCCCATGGAGATCTTGCTATATATGACACTCTTGTAAGAATGGCTCAACCATTTACTATGAGATACCCATTGGTTCAGGGTCAGGGAAATTTTGGTTCGATTGATAGGGACCCCCCTGCAGCGATGCGATATACAGAGGCCAGGATGCATAGTCTTGCAGAAGAGATGCTGGAAGACATAGATAAGAATACTGTAAGGTTTACGCCGAATTTTGATGGTTCGCTTGATGAACCAGAAGTTTTGCCATCAAAAATCCCTAATTTATTGATGAATGGTGCTTCGGGGATTGCCGTTGGTATGATGACAAGCATTCCACCACACAATCTAAATGAGTTGCTGAAGGCAACAATTAGTTTGATTGATAATCCTGAAGCAGACAACAAAGAATTGATGAGATATGTAAAGGGTCCTGATTTTCCCACTGGTGGAACAATAGTTGGCAAAGACGGAATTAGAAATGCCTACACCACTGGAAAGGGGAGAATCACAGTCCGTGGTGAAGCAGAGATCAAAGAAGAAAAAGGCCAAACGAAAATAGTGATAACAGAGATACCTTATGCCGTTTCTAAAACCGATCTAATTCAACAAATCGCTCACGCGGCGCAAAATGTTCGTGATGTTCAGATCAGAAATATAAGAGATGAATCAGATAAAAAGGGACTAAGAGTAGTTTTAGAACTTAAAAGAGATGCAAATCCAAATGTTGTTCTAAATCTGCTCTACAAACACACATATTTGCAGAATGTATTTGGAGTTCAGATGCTTGTCATTGAT
>JAYEJL010000121.1:0-10352 GCA_034660555.1 Thermotogota bacterium | reverse complement strand
CTCTTCTATGCTATTCAATAACTGAATCACTTTTTCTGTGTTTTCAGGAGTTAACTTTTGTATTTTATAATCAGAAGATGTAAAATTTGGTTCTTTGAGAGCGGAAAAATACATTCTGTTTTCTTCTTCGATTAAATCATCAAGATACTTCTTAATCCCATTCACATGGCTTTCTTTGCCGCTTAGTACCTGTGTTTTACCCCAATCTCTAATTATTTTGGCTGCTTGTTTATAATCCATCTCGCCAGGAGAATAAATAATGAAGTAGTTGTAGTATCTAAGTAAAACACCAGTCGGGTTTTTCTTATTCCCATCAATATAAATGTCTATAAATTTTGTATTATCACTTGCATTCTCAATATCTCCAATGATAAAAATATTAAACTCTTTTTCTTTTCGCAAATAAGGGTACAGGTCTCTTGCTTCTTTAATGGATATCTTGTTCATTCTTTTACCTCCTGTATTAGTCATTATAGTACCATACAGTATAGTTTTTTATCTGTTCTTTTGCACTATCTTTGTTCTGCAGGATAAAATGTGATATCTTTTGATAAAAAGTAAAATGTTTTTATTATCATAATTTTAAGAGGTGAAATATGAATAAAATCGCTTATTGTGGAATCCTTTGTGAAGACTGTGAAATCTATAAAGTAACACTAAAAGATGATGACGCATTAAGAGAAACAGTTGCTAGAAAATTCTCCGATGAAGATTATGTTCTCAGAAAAGAGGATATAAATTGCCTTGGATGTTCAGGAAACAATGATAAGTTGTTTAGGTTTTGCAATGAATGTGAAATAAGGTTTTGTGGTATTGAGAAAAATATTGACAATTGTGGTGAATGCAAAGATTATCCATGTAAAAAGCTTACAAAGCCATTTGAAATGGATCCTACTAATGAAGAAAGACTGGATAAGATTTTCGAAGTTAGACAAAAGTAGGAGGAAAACATTATTATCTTTCATCAACAATCCTTATATGGAGACAGCGTGAAATTGATGCTGTAAAAAGATAAAAGCCCTGTATCCTAATAATGTGAAAACCTATATAAAATGCATAATATAAACTCCTATTATTATCTTTGATTAAAAATTCCCAAAATGACACGTTATTGAACCAAGTGTTAATACAGTTCTATTCAACCGTTCTTGGAATTCTGAAGCCTAATTTATTTAGAGAAAGAGAAGGATGTAAAGAGGAGTAAGGATCTCCTAAAAAAAGAAGTCTGTCACTATTACTTCTTAAGTATGGTTTTTTATCTGTTCTTTTGCTCTGTATTTGTTCTGTAGGATAAAATATGTTATCTTTTGATAAAAAGAGTATTTACGAAGTACTTCGTATATATCCTCAGACTGGAGGTATATACGGACAATTTCGCATAAAAATGAGTTATCAGGAATGTTCAGGAGGTAAAAAATGGATACCATAATCAAATGTATTGAGGACCTCCGGCTGAAATTGGATAAGTACCGAAAAGATAACTTAAAAGAGTATCCAACACGAACAATATTCGTAGATCCATTTCTTCAGGCTCTCGGCTGGGATGTAAGAGACCCAGACGAAGTGGAACTTGAGTATCCGACTATTGATGGAAAGTCCGTTGACTATGCACCCAAAATAAACCGCAAACCAGTTCTATTCATAGAGGCGAAACCGTTAAATGATTCACTTACAGACGTTAAATCGATTACACAAGTAGTCGGTTACGCTGCTAATGCTGGTGTTGAGTGGAGTATTCTTACTAATGGCATTACTTACAAAGTTTATCACACCACCGAAAAGGCGGAAGCTCCTGATAAGTTACTTTTTGAAATTTCTCTTGATCCAAAAGAAACCGAGGGCATGACAATTCAACAAGTTGCAAAGCAATTTGCTCGTTTCTCACGTGATGCAATGGCTAAAGGCCTACTTGACGAAATTGGTGAACAAATCTTCACCACAGGAAAGATAAGAAAAGCTTTAGATAAACTTTTCACGGACCCTCCAAATACATTTATCAGACTTATACGCTCCGCCATTGGAGATGATACCATTAAACCAATGCAAGTTAAGAAAGCTCTCAAGAGGCTCTGGGCCCAAACATCAGAGATCAAGATTTCTTCAACATTTGGTGTAGACTCTGTACATCCCGAGAGAACTGGAGCAAGAGGTAAAGAGTATAGTGAGGGACATCACTTAAAAGGAAAACCACGAGAAGTTGTTGAATTATTTCGGACAATTGATAAATTTTGTAGAGAGCTTGATCCAACAATGGTTCAAAGAAAGTATCTCGCCAAGTATGCCAGATATTCACATGGAAATAATATTTTTTGTTGTGTTCACACTCAGAAAAGTGGGCTTCGTGTTTGGTTGAAGTTAAATTATTCGGATTTAGAAGGCCTATCTGAATATGTTCGTGATGTTTCAAACATTGGACATTGGGGGGTAGGCGATGTGGAGCTTGCAATTGATAGCATCCAAAGATTTCAAAATGCCAAAGATTTGATACAAAAATCATTTGAAGAAAATAGATTAAAATGAGTATTTCCGATAACGCAGCATAAGCTGCTCACTAAGCTCGCCCAAATCGGTTTACGCCGAAACTTCGTATATGCTGGGAACGTTATACGTCATTCATTATCTTGTGGGAATGAACAGGAGGTCATGAATGCCAAATCAACTTAAAGAACCTAAAGAAAATGACAACGTGGAATGTCATCTGCAACAAGTTGGAATGGGTACCCTTATATGTCGAGCAGCACGACAGACTGGAGATAAAACTACGAACGAGGTTAACCAACTATTTGCTTTAATTGTCCTGCTGGAAAGATTTTTAGAGAGGTCGGTTGCGACGCAGTCCTTCCAAAGGTTCGAATCTATCCATACATAGGCGGTACCTCTTTCGATGTAGAATCTTTTTTTTGCAAGATCCGCAAAAGAGAGACAACATTAGATTTTTGCCGCACATGTGGTCTGGTTACAGCCGAAACGACACGCCAGATTGTTTCCACAACAAGGGGACTTTTCGAAGCGCAAGGTTTTTACTCTGCTTACAAAGATTTGGAGAAAGCTCGAAAGGCAATCCGAGATGGAAATTTTGAAAATTCAGTTACGAGAAGTATCGCCTGTCTTGAGAGCGTTATGAGAATTTGTCATGAAATGTTAGAGCAACCTTTACCCAGCAAAAAACAGATCTCTGACCTGTGGAAGTCCACACGAGATATCCTACACTTTGATGAACGTGATCCCTCTGGAGCAACTCTAATCCTTATGAATGCTCTATCAGGTGTCGTGACTCATTTAGGAGGATTAAGAAATACGTTAGGAGACGCTCACGGGAAAGGCATATTTCCACCTGGTGTATCGGAGAATATAGCAGAGCTTGCTATAAATACTGCTTCAACTCTCTCTACGGCGATTATCCGCCGCTTTAATCAGATAAAGGAGGAAGCCAAATGAGTGAAATTAGTATGAACCTTCCATTTCCTCTAGATGATGACGGATTCTTTAGAAGAGAATGTCCTTTTTGTCGTAAAGAATTTAAGGTCTTATTAGAAAAAGAGGAGTTAACAGATATTGCTCAGAAGGGTATAGACTCCTTTATGATCAAGCCGAAAGAAGAGGTAACAGATTTAGATGAGAGTGAACGTTCAAAAATTGAATTTATCTGCCCTTACTGCGGGCAACCGGCGTCTAGCAACAGTTGCTGGACAGAAGAACAACTTGCCTATGTGGGTATTGTCGCCAAAAACATTATGGCAAAGATAGTTAATGAAAATCTCATACGTCCACTTAAGGAAACTTCTCAAAGACATAGTTCTGGTATGGTTTCTATACGGTTTGAAGGTAAGGAGATGGAACAACATGAACCATGGGTGTCTCCTGAGGTCAATGATATGGAAATATTCGATCTTCCGTGCTGTCAACGTAAAATAAAGATAGAGGAGAATTGGCAGGATACAGTATATTGTTTCTTTTGTGGATTTTCTTATGAACATAAGAATAGAGAAAGCAACAGCGTATAACACACTATATACGCTTCTTGCTTACGCCTTAAGGACATTGCCTTCGGCAACGTCGTGAATGCTAAAATCGTTGTACGCAATCGTGAGCAAAAGGCTTGAAATAAGAATAAGCACAATACAAGGAGGTAAATAAATCTCAGGGTTTGAATATACATATTGTGGACGATGTGGGAAAAAGTCTGTACAAGACATTTACATTAGTAAAGGTGGTTATCTACATTCTTTGTACAACGGTTTTAAATAGGGCTGCCAGAGGCTGTGTGTGGATTGGACATATAGAGACGCTGTGCTATAGTTGATTTTACGTAGTACGCCAGTTCATAAGTAAATAGTCAGATTAAAAGGTCAAGAAATGAAGTTTGAAATTTGTTTTTCTGTTAAAAACCGCCTCTTCCTGTGCCTCGTCCTCTTCCACCTCCACGCCCTTTTCCTTGGCCCATCCCTCTTCCTGGGCCCATGCCTCTGCCTCTTTTCATGGGATTTTCTGAGTTTGGTCTTATGGCATTTTGAGGACATGCATCAAAACACAGACCACATCGTGTACAAATAGCATCATTTATATGTGCTTTTCCATTTTGCATTATTATGGCATTTTCTACAGGGCATGCCTTTATACAAAGCTCACATCCCGTACAATCTTCTTGTCTTACCCAGGGCATAAATGATTCTCCTTTCATTTAACTGTATATTAGTGTTTCTATTTCAATTATATACCTCTAAAGAAAACAGAAGTTTTTGAAATAATTTAATTCTGTAGTGAATCTGGAAAGGCTTTAATAAAGCAGTTTTGAATATTTTATATGCTATAATTTTGGTGAATTAACAGGAGGAGTTATCTTGAGGGATAAAAAGAATTTGTTTATTTGCGTTAATGAAGATGTAGAAGAAGAGGAGCTTTATTTCTATAAAACAAAAAACAAGAAACTTGTGTATGAACTGTTGAAAGAGTTATTAGATGAGAAAAAAGAAGTTATTTTAGCATACATATATGGTTCTTTTAATGAAAAGGAAATTTTTGGGGATATTGATATTGCTGTAGTAGTTGACCCTCTACCTTCTAATACTCTCTCGTATGAACTTGATCTTTCTTATGAGATAGAATCTACTTTGAATATTCCAATTGACGTTAAAGTAATTAATAATGCTCCTGTGGATTTTGCTGCTGTTGCAATAAGTGGAACTTTGTTGTTATCTAAGAATGAAGAAAAGAGGGTGGATTTTGAATTCAGGATAATGCGAGATTATCTTGACAGAAAGTCCACGATAAACTACATAAAAAATTTAAAGGATGGAAAAAAGTGAAAGAAGAAAGATTACCCTATTTGATTGATGAGATTTCGAAAATGGTTAAAGAAATCGAGAAAAAAATGAATTTACCTGATTCTCAAATACTCGCTGACTACGATATACTTTCAAGTTTGAAATTTTCTTTATTAAGGGCTATACAGAATTCTATTGATGCCTGTATGATTTATCTTCACTAAAAAAATTCAAAGCTCCTGGTAGTTATAAACAGTGTTTTTTGAATCTTATAAAACAGGGATTATTGGATGAAGAATTGGGCAATAATCTTTCAAAGATGGCGAGCTTTAGGAACCTGATAATACATAGATATTGGGTGGTTGATGACAGTCAAATACTTGAAATATTGCGTTCTGGTGGTATTGAAGATATCAAGAGGTTCAAAGATAAATTAATAAAGATACTTGAGAATCAGTAATCTTTGATTTTATTGCGTAGTAAGCTAGCATCAAAATGCAGTTCGATATTATTTGTTACTTAACTGGCAAAATTTTATTTTTTTAAGTAGTATGTTTTAACCAACTTTATGCCCTTTTCAAAGGAGCCTTCCAGCAGGGTTATGTTATCCACGATAAACTCGTGATGAAAATCCTGAAAAGCATATCTTTCCATTATTTCACCGATGTTGTCCTTTGTTAAATCTCCTAGAAAAATAAGGGTGATATGAGGGACCCAGTATTTTGGTCTATATAGTTTTTCAGGATTTATTGCAATTTTGTCGACAGTTTTCCACAACTTTTCATGAAAATTGAGTAGCTCTCTGTTTTTATTGACCTCTATGTATAGCAACGGTCTTTCTCCAGCAAAGATACCCAGTCCATTTGTTCTTATGGTAAAAGGTTCTACTTTTGAAATAAACTGTTCCAGATGTTTATCTATGTCTTTATAACCATCAGCAGTGGATAAAGAAATATGGGGGAACTGTGTAACAAGGACCCTGCTTATGTTGTAATCTCTCTTCAATTCCATCCAGATACTCTGTACCTTTTTATACAGATCATCAGGCAATAATGTAACCAGTGCTTGCATATAATCCTCCGTTTATTTTTTTATCTCCTGTTTATATTCTACATCTACATCAAGCAGGGTGCATCACTCCAAAAAATACAAGCCATGCAAGAACCGTTTTGGCTATTAGACTAAGCATAATATAGCCTCTCTCCCCGTACAGGTAGTTAGACCACTTACCAACTTTTTTGTACTGGAGAATCATATTAATCGGGAATAAATTGAAGAAGACAAAATAGGAACCCATAATGGCATAAACAAACCAGGGAACCTCAGCAGGATTGGCATTTCCAAACGCATGCATGAAAATGATTATCCAGAGATATTCCTGCGATGCAGCCGAAAACAAAAGGGGACCGTTTTGTTTTTTCCGTGTACTGGTTTATTTCTTCCATTAACAATCCAAATAAATTCATTGAAGCATTTAAAAGGAAAATTGCGATAAGAGCTCCAACATCATAAACCCCAAACAGCATGGCTATAAGGAAGATCATTAATGATGAACTAATGGAATACTCATACCAGCGGAATTTATTGATGCCCTTTTTCAAATCACGATTATATACATCGTTCGCCTTTGGCATAACAATAATAAAATGCGCTATTGCCGATATAAAAAGGAAAAACGAAACAAAAATTCCAAAAGGGACTTCTCCCAATTTCTGTGGATCTGTAACTAATCTCATTTTTTCTGAATCGAATTTGAGAAAATAGGACCATATAGGAGTCTTAAATGCGCTAATTTTGTCGATGGTTATGGCGAATGTGAGCATCATGATAGCCTGTATAAGATGCAGAATGCCCATAAAAAGATTGAATTTTCTCAAATAACTGAAGCTTATTTCAGGAGCATTTTCTTGCTTAGCGTTAGAATCGTTCTTCACAGATATCCCCCCCTTTTATCATTACACAACTCAATTGCAAAAAAAACCTAAATGAACATATTAATTATATGCTTTCATGGATGGTTATGAATCAAAAATCATATGTGTTACTCAGAGTCTTTTTATGTACTGTTTAATCAGAATTAAGTTTAATTATCCAGAAGTCTTCCCCCCCGTTATTATCTATAAGGTCTCCATCATCTGAATATGAATAACCAGATACTATATATCCACCATCTGCAGTTTGCTCGATTGATGACGCTCCGTCATTTTTTGAGCCACCGAAACAGCCTTCCCACTTTATCATTCCTGAAGGATCAAGTTTTACCAGCCACAAGTCGCTACCATTATGCTTGCCAGTTACATCACCATCATCTGAGTAAGTTGTCCCTGCGATCAGATAGGATCCATCTGATGTTTGAATTACAGATGATGCGAATTCTTCTGAATTACCCCCCAATGCTTTTTGCCATTCTATTGCTCCGGAGGAACTTAACTTAACTATCCATATATCATTGTAACTATGTTTGCCAGTAACATCACCGTCACTTGAATTTGTGTAACCGGCAACTATATACCCATTATCAGTAGTTTGACTTATTGATAGTGCGCAATCTTCATAACTTCCTCCAAGAGTTTTTTGCCAGTCAAGATTGCCATCAGAATCGAGCTTAATAACCCACATATCTCCCCAGTATGTGTCATGTGTTCCACTTACATCACCATTGTTTGAAGCAGTTTTTCCAGCGATTATATATCCATTATCTAATGTTTGTTGAACTGAGTAGCCAAATTCATCACCGCTACCGCCAAAACAATCTTTCCAGTCTATTGCACCGGAGGAATCGAGTTTAAGTACCCAGATATCATTTCCTCCATTACTACCTGAAACGTCTCCATCAGTAGAACTTGTATCACCCAATAGTAAAAAGCCATTATCATTTGTCTGTATTATTGATCTTCCGGAATCGCCACTGCTACCTCCAAAACGTTTTTTCCATATTATTCCGCCAGAACTATTGATTTTCGCAATCCAGGCGTCAGAATAAGTTACTCCTTCCGTATAGTATTCACTTTCTGGACTATCTGAAATACTGCTCGAAAAGGTGTTACCTGCAACTATATATTTATTATCTGAGGTTTGCTGGATAGATCTTCCATAATCTACATTATTTCCACCTATACAGTTCTGCCAAGCTAACGTTCCTGTAGAATTTAATTTGACGATCCATGCATCGCTATTTCCGTGATTCCCGCTTACATCATGATTATTCGAAAGTGTTGTTCCGAATACTATATAGCCACTGTCACTGGTTTGTTGAATTTGGTTTGTCCATTCGTCATCAGTTCCACCATAGTTTTTTTGCCATTTGTATTGCGGGGGACTCCCTTTGAAATAGGCATATATAGTATGGTCGGTTGTAACATTACTGAACACATAGGATTCTTTCGAACCTACTGAAGCTCCATCTACTAAGACATCGTTGACAGAATAACCTTCATCAGGAGTTATACTAAATGATTGTCCATAGCCGTGAAAAACTTCTATTTCTCCAGATGGATTTATTGTTCCCCCTTCACTGCATGATGCATCTATAGTATAAGTACGGATAAATTGTGCTTCAATTGTGTGGTTGGAAGTTACATTTTCAAACGTATAGGTTGGTTCAACATCAGTGTAAGAGCCATCTACAATTAATCCGTATATTGCATAATTCTCATCAGGTGTTATTGTAAATGTCTGATTCTCACCATGTTGAACCTGAACTTCACCTGAAGGAGATATAGATCCTCCTTCACCAGCAGTAGCAGTAATCGTATAGGACTGTAATTTAAATTCCGCATGAAAATAATGATCTTCTATGACATCTTCAAATGTATAGGTTGTTTCTGGACCAATCGATACCCAATCTACTTGCACATAATCAACAATATAATTAGTATCTGGAATCATGTCGAAAGTTATATCTTTACCGTGTTGAACAGGATAGATTTCTGTTTCTCTTTTATCAGCTTCAAAAGGGCATTTCTTATAAAACTCTTTTTCTTTATAAATAACACAGTCTCCATCCATTGTATTATTTACAACATCACCACTGAATTGGAAATCGTAAGTGGAATTATCTGGCGGTTGTGATTTCACTTTGAAACTGAACTCTATTTCTCCATTTTGTTTAACTGTGCCATTAACTGCATTGTTCGGTAAATTCCCTTCAAGTCCAGCATGTCCTGTAAAATTACCGCCAGTCTGATTCTCTATTATCAGTGTGAAGTACTTCTTTTCCTTTAGCCCCCAATAAAGTGTTCCATCCCAGATTACTCTAATATCAGGATATGAATTAGTAACATGAACATTGTTCATTTTCTCCATGTTTTTTTCATCATTCTCGGTGACTTCTCCACCATTACTGTAACTTACGGTTATATAATGTGTTTCTACGAAATTTGCTACCAATTCAATATCTCTATCAACAGTAAATGAGTATTCTTTTGTATCACAGAGTTTTTCAAATTGCTCAGTCCAATATAAAAACTCCCAATCTTCATTTGGAGTTGCTTTAACTGTGATTACAGTACCATGTTCAAAAGTACCTCCGCCACTTGCCTGTCCACCTTCAGATGGGGTTGCTGAAACAGTCACCTGGTGTGTTGTTTCAACAAAGTTCGCTACAAGATCTCTGTTTTCATTAGCTTTAAATACATATATATTGTTATTACTAACTTCTATGCTTTCTTCAGTCCAATTATCAAATAACCAGTTTTCATTTGCAGTTGCGACTATGGTAACTTCAGTACCCTGTTCAAATGTTCCTCCACCACTCACCTGTCCGCCATTAGAAGGATTAGCTGTAACTGTTATTTCATATGATGGAGTTTGACAGGTGTCTGGGCAACCAACAATAAAAAGCACAACAAAAAAGATTATGCTTATAATTATCGCGTATTTCACTTTGAAAGCCTCCTTAATCCTAAGAATTTGCTTTTATTTAAAGAGTATAACAACTAAAGGGATAAGACCCTATGAAGAATATTAATGAGAGTATACATTAAAAGTTGCCATATCTGGCCTTGTTACACTCAACGATCAAATTATAGCAGTAGTTTATTTACGAACCAAGAAAACTGCATACACCACCTCATTCAAAAGAAAAGT
>JAYEJL010000120.1:0-2029 GCA_034660555.1 Thermotogota bacterium | reverse complement strand
CTTGAGTATGATACAACTACAACTATTGCCGTTATCTGTAACTACGATCATTTGAATTACGAAGTCGTCATTCGTAAGGTCACATCTAAATTTTATGGTGGGTGTATAGTACAGGATAATTTTGAATTTAAATATGATTCTACTGATGAAAATTCTGGTTATATTGTTACGTTACCAACTAGTTTTTCACCCCCTGCCAAATTAAAAGGACATGTTGATATCTTTAGTGGAGATTTTGGTTCAATTTTTCCCGTATACAGTGCATACAGATATGGAATAATGCAGGACACTGCATATTATTCCTATTGTGTGAATGAATATACAACTAAAGAACAAATTTTTAAATGGGTTAGAATTGGTCCGACAGGGTATATTTGGGCAGAGATAGAGAATAGAGATCTTAGTTATTTATTTGATTTTGAAGTAATAGAAGCTAAAATGATATTAACAGCACTAGATGTTGAAATATGTGGTGAGAATTCTTTAGAGGTAGAACTAGAAATTATTTTTCCTAAACCAGATAATCCTGATGATATTAAGCGTGACCATATATTACCAAATTGTGTGCTATTGAAGGCTCCGGAACCTAAAGGATTTTTTAATAAAGATTGGGAGCTTATTATCAAGTATAAATATAAATTGTTGGAACCTTTTAAAGGAAAAAAAGTTGTATGGCCATCTGATTTAGATGGTAAAAATTCTATGAACAAATTTGTAAATCCACCGTTTTTGCTAGATACGTATGGGCATTTTTTCGAAGTAGAAAATATCAGATCTGGTACTGTTGCTGTAATGGCCTATATTGAGGATACTGATGGAAGGGTTCAATCAGCTATTGCTACTAAAATGTTAATGGACGTTGTTACAACACGATGTAGACCTGTAGAAATTTCTTATTCCTATACAGCAGACGCAATTGGATATGATCTCATACCGAATAGTGGATTTTTTACTTGGACAGGTGGTGATAAGGTTCTGAGTGGTGATTATAAACATCATAATCAACCAAAGTGTGGAGATCACGATTGTAACCCAAAAAATTGTATAGGTCCAATGTGGTTTCCTTTTAATGACTGTACAACTATTGATTTTTATAGCTGGTATTCGGGAGCAGCCACTTGTTATAACCTAATAGAGGGACAGGGTAGTCTTTTTGCCCCCCAACCGAGATTTGATTGGAGATATTGTATGGCACATGATTATAAGGCTTGGGTAAGAGAAAATAATAATTGGGCTGCAGCTTGTGGTAATGGATGGTATTATTCATATAGTAAAGCCGGAGAAAGTGTGTTCAGTGGTTATGGTAAAATAAGAACATCTGTACTTTCTGATTTTTATGCGGAGATGGGCTGGACTATGCCCCCATTTGGTAACGATGGTAGAGAGATTACTGAGAGGTGGTTATCACAAGAACATCATGGTTTTTGGGATTTATCTGGTATAAGACCAATATCGAAATCCGAATATATGCCTTTAGTATTTGATGATGAGATGCTATTTACATCTTTTAATGCTTTTGATGAAAAAGGGCGTATAGGTCTTATTGATGATTATTTTCATACAACTTGTATGTTGAATTGTATGTTATCTAAGGTAATAAGTGAAGAATTGACAAAAGATAGACATAGATTTGAAGACTTATTCAGGGTGATAAATCATGCGTGGTGTATGTATCCTCCTCCTCTGTACGAAGGTTTGTATAATAGCCCATTTACCGTAAAACGGTATAGTTTTAAAATAGATAACGTTGCCTGGGCCTGGAGAGAATATTGGAAGGATATTGAACGAAATGTATCGGAAGAGATGATTTTTAATTTTGTTGAGTTTAATAAACCAGTGTATTACTTTGATTTTGAAAAAACAGAGCATAGATTAATAACAGATGAAGGGGAAGTTTTTATAGTTTTTAAAGCGCCTATGATAAAAGAAGATGGTGATTACGAGTATCCAGAAATTTCTATAGAAAATGGTTTTCCAAGAAAATTTGAAATATTATACGATGATTACGATAGTGAACAGGTAGAATGGA
>JAYEJL010000119.1:0-2032 GCA_034660555.1 Thermotogota bacterium | reverse complement strand
AAATATGGCATTCTTGGAGCTAATAACCACTTTAGCTTTCGCTTTGACCCAAAAGTAAAAGGACCGTCAAATCGCTGTGGACATACTGAACTGTCCGAAGTGAATCCCGTTTCTTCTAACACTCTCACTGTACCTTCATTAAGTCGCAATGCCGGAGCCCGGAAGGATTCTATGTTACCGGCGAACGATTCTATTATTCTTTTGGCTTTTTTTAGTTCGCTCAATTGTTCTTCATAACTCAAAACATCAAGAGCTTTGTCTTCCGCGTGGCTATAGCTATGACATCCTATCTCGTGCCCATGAGCTTTCACTAAGTCAATTGATTCTGGTGATTGCTCTGCGAACATGCCGGTGAAATAGAACGTGCATTTTATGTCGTGTCTTGCATACAGGTCGAGCAACCGTGGTAATCCTACTTCATAAACTTCTTTGGCAGTATTATCATCTTCTCGGTTCAGAGGAATGGAGAAGCTCTCCATGTCATTGGTCATCAGGAAGTACATCTTTGGTTTACCACCAGTAGTTCTGAACGCTGATGGTCTGTTTGAGTTTCATGAGCATCTCTTTCATTCTTCAACCTTGAAAGAAGTTATCCTCTTTTTGTTTCGGAAGCAAACTTCAAAGTGATCAAATACACCCTCTCTTCCTAAGAGGTATGGAATGTCCTTTATCAAAGCGATAGCAACCGTTACCCTGATAACTTCGTCACATATTCTTAGTTCAACTTCTCTCACAATAACTGGCACTTTTCCACCGCCAACGCCACCTATCTCCTTCACTTCATCTTCTCTAAACTTCACACCCAGGAAATACAGAAATGACCTTGGTAGCAACGTTATATCCCCTCCCAGAATCCGCATAGGCTAAAACCGGAATCCAACCAAATTCCGTTTTGACCTCAAAATCAACTATTGGTCGGTAGGTTACACCAAAGAGCACTGAATCCTCCTTTTGATACGGAAATTCCGTTTTTTCCATAGCGAAACACCTAAAGCACTAACGCTTCTTTTCTTGGAATGAATGCCAAAACTGGCATTTTGTCTGGATATCCCTTCCGTGCCTTTTCAAAAACCTCTTTGGCAGAATCCCCAGACGCAACAACCTTTCTTCCGATCATCGCTACATGCTTCCCTCTGAATTGCTCCATCTCCTTCGGAAATGACGCAAACCACTTTAATTCTTCTCTCATTTTGACTCCCTCACTATTTACTTCTTTTCAACACAAAGAAGATTTTTTATTTTGGTTTAGACTCACGACCTATGTTCGCTTTGTCATTTCGCATGCAAAGTCCCCTCTCACGTATCAACTCTTAAACCCCCCGTACCAAGCCAGAACACATAATCCGGGTCTTCCAACCATTTCCGTAACGAAGGCGCCCACGCAAATACACTCTCGCCTTTACTCAACAATGCACTCGCCTTTTCAAATCCGCGCTTTAAAATCCTTGCGCCTTTTGTCGCCTTAAGTCTGTCCACAAGCGTAGATAACTTACTCACGAGCGTTTCGTTTAATATCGCTCCTTGACCCTTCGTATACCATAGCGAAGCCCTGACTAACGCCTGCTCTACTCGGCGGAGTTTACGCCAGTTGCCGTTCCTCAAGCCTTTCCTGAAACTCGTGAGGAGTTCCTTGTATGTGAACATCTGCATTTTGAACTTCCTTAAATTTGTTGCGATTTTGCGTAGTATTTTTAATGAGATTGATTTAATATTAACAACTTAATTCTTCTTATATTTAAAGAGAACGCTACTTGGAGTACTGACCTCAGGTTCTTGCCGCACCTCACTCAAGACTTTATATTACCCTCTTCTTCTTTCGCCATTAAATAAATCGGGTCTATGCTTGTATGTCTTCTCCACCATCAAATTTACACAATGAAAAAGTTTGATCAAAACGCTTCGCAGTTGGTGGTAAAAGGTGGAACTGTTCGAGTTGTAAACATAAGAGTCCCATGCGGCTTCGTCTTCTCTTTTAAGATCGGTGATTTCCATTTTTGTTATCTGTTTTGATTTTATTCCGCACTATAACTGC
>JAYEJL010000118.1:0-2073 GCA_034660555.1 Thermotogota bacterium | reverse complement strand
GGTGCTATGATTTTGGAAAGCGAAAATTTAAGGTTATGGGTGCCTGATTTATTCAGGCACCTTTTTTTTATTGAGTATATATTTTTTCAAATAACTTATCGTTAGGAGGCGCAAATATGGGGATTGTTGATGTTAAGCTCGAAAAATTGAGTGAAGTAAGCATGAGAGATTTCAGTAAATTCGGAAGAATCGTTGGAAGAGATGAAGATACTGAAACGGGGAAATATGAACTTCATCCTGTAGATGCCAAAGCGGCTGTTGAAAACGAGATGATCAAAGCTTACTGGGATTTAATTCCCTTTAAGCCGAGCGAAGAAGAAAGATTCTCTATGGGGATGTTGTTTGTTTATCCGAAACCAATTGGAGAGATTTTAGATTGGACGGAAGTTCATTATGAAACCTACGAGTTTTTCTTTCCTTTAGGTGGTAAGCAGTTTATTTTTGTACTCGCTCCAGAATCCAAAGTTCCCGAGCCAGAAAAAACTAGAGCCTTTTTGATAGGTCCAAACGAAGGTGTATTACTTAATAAAGGTACATGGCATTATCCGCCATTTGCAATTGATGGGCCTACACCAGTTCTTATGCCACGTTACGGGAAACTTGGAGAAATAACGGGTGATGTTACAGAGGCTTATGGTAAGAAGTGGGAAACACCTGTGGGGAAACGTTATTTTAAAGGAGAACTTCATGCTCTAAAGACTGATTATTATGGTGAAGGATTTGGAGGAGAGTACAAGATTCGAATCGTACTTTAGTTTTTTTTCGAAGGGAGGTATATAACAGGATAACTTTTTTAGTTAGCTGGAAGTAATTCATTATTTGAAAAAAGGGGATGATTTAAATGAAACATTGGAGATCTAAAATTGCGATTATATTGGTTGTTCTAATGGTGTCAGTAATATTCACAACAGTTTCTGCACAGAACGACAAAATGGTTTGTACTTATGCCCAAATGGCAAATGATTTCTTTTTAACTTTTGACAAAGGGGCAAGGGAAGCAGTTGCAGCGCTTGGAAACACATACATTGCGGCAAGTGACGATAGAAGTCCTGAGAAGTTTCTTTTCCAGATAGAATCGTTCGCTGCAGCAGGTGTTGACATGATCTTTGGATATTCACCCACTATAGAATCAGTTATTCAAGCATCTATGTTTGTAAATAGAGAAAAAGTCTATTATGCAAACATTTTAGAAATTGCTGATTGGTGGACACCACTTGACGCAGGACCATATTATGGACAGTTCATCGGACCAGATGCTTATGTAGATGGTTATCTGGGTGGATTAGAAATGGGAAGACTCCTTAATGGTGAAGGAGAAACATGTGTACTATGGGGTTTCCCAGGTTCAAAAGCAGGTAATGATAGGGTTAGAGGTTACAAAGCTGCATTGATGGATAACTACCCTAATGTCACAATAATTGGTGAAGAATATGGTGACTTCATAAGAGATAAGGGCTATTCTGTAACAAAAGACTGGATTGCAAAATTTGGAAATAGAATAGACGGTATATTTGGCGCAAATACAAGTATGAATGTAGGAGCAGCCATCGCTTGTGAGGAAGCTAATCTAGATCACCATGTTTACCAGGTAACAACAGATGCAAACAAATCAAATCTTCAGGATATTAAAGATGGTTATCTTGATGTCGTGTTTGGAATTTATGGATTCTGGATGGCAGGAAGACAGGCAATTACTGTATATGATATGAAAAATGGTTGGGAACCGACAGTTCCTGAAAGCATGATGTCAACAATGCAGGTATGTATTACTCCAGAAAATGTTGACTGGTACATAGAGAATTTTGGTGGAGACGGACCTTATGCTTTTGATTGGAGAAAGATGTCTCATACACTGTTCCCGGATACATGGGATCCTCAAGGTCTGCTGGTTCCAATTTACCCAGAAAGATTTACCAATTGGATATATCTTGATAAACCAAGAGGATATGAAGTACCAGAAGAATATGCTGAAGCTTTGGAATCAGGATTTTATCAGGAAATTTACGAACTTTATCTAGACAAATTTATGAACGGATCTGGTGCATGGGTTGTTCCACCTGCTGAATGTGCACC
>JAYEJL010000117.1:0-2088 GCA_034660555.1 Thermotogota bacterium | reverse complement strand
TAGAATGAATTTAAAGATGGAACTTATGCCCTCACCTTCGCTTTCTTTATTGTTCTTACCATTGGAAAAATACAGGTCTTCTCCCGGCTATTATGTCATTCCGATAAACTATACTTTAAAATAAGCCACAGGATTAAGATATTTTTTGCTTCTGGATTACTTTTCCTTTTGTCATAAAAATTCTAAGGGAATTTTTACGCTCAAATCTGCGATTTGTGTCATTCCCGCCTGTCTGCCCTATCTGCGTCGTGGACGCGACAGGCAGGCGTGACTCCGGCACAGGCAGGCGAATGCGGGAATCCAGAATCCAGATTCCGCATCAAGTAATGTCACCCCGTGCTTGACACGGGGTAAAATCCAGAGAAATCCTGTGGCTAATAATTCTTTTTTGCCTTGCAAATTATTTTTAGCCACGAATGTTCACGAATTAACACAAGTAAGAATAGTTTTTTCTATCAACCATCAACTATCAACTATTTTTTCTCATGTCCATCCATGGCAATTATTTTGTTTTCCATTTAGCTTTGATTTGAAAATCTACAAAAATACATTATACTAAGTTTGAAATGCCTGGAGATTTTGAAGAATGGTTAAAACAAGCAGATTATGATTTAGATACAGCCGATTTTATGTTTAAAGGCAAAAGATATATTTATGCAGTATTTATGTGTCATTTGTCCATTGAAAAGGCACTAAAAGGTATCTATCAAAAAAGACTAAATAAAATACCACCAAGAACACACAATCTCATTTACTTAGCAAAGAAAGCCAATATTGATGCTCCGGAAGGTATGGGCAGATTTGTGGTAAAACTCAATCAAGCCAGTATCGTTACGAGATATCCTGAAGACCTAACTCTTCTCCAAAGTGAATATACTCAATTAGTTGTGGAGGAAATTCTTTCTAAAACAAAAGAGGTATTAACATGGATAAAAACTCTGTTACAGAAATAATCTCTCATTTTAAAAAGATATTAGAAACAAAAGGAATAAAAAAAAGCAAAATTATTTTATATGGTTCTTATGCAAAGGGCACTCAAAGGGAAGAAAGTGATATTGATTTAGTAGTTATTTCTGAAGATTTTAGAGGAAAAGATTTCTGGGAAAGGATAAAACTACTTTCTGACAGTATTTATGAGCTTTTTGCACCTATTGAGGCTACGGCTTTTACTCCTGAAGAGTGGGAACAAAGCAATTCCTTTATTATAGAGTACGCTAAAGAAGGGGAAATTGTAGTTTAAATTATTTTTTGCTTCTGGATTAAGATATTTTTTTTGCCTCGGATTGCCTTTCCTCTGTCATTCCCGTGAAAACGGGAATCCAGATTCCGCATCAGGTGCGGAATGACACGGGGTAAAATCCAGAGAAATCCAGAGGCTGATATTCTTTTTTTGCCTCGGGATTACTATGATAAAGACGGATTAATATAAATAATTTTATTCCTTTCTTTTTTCTTCGGAGGCATTCTTACTAATCCGTTAAATCCAGAGAAATCCAGAGGCTGATATTCTTTTTTTGCCTCGGGATTACTATGATAAAGACGGATTAAAATAAATAAAGATAAAGAAATATTTTGTTTTTCTTTCCCAATCTGTAAAATCCAGAGAAATCCAGAGGCTGATATTCTTTTCCTATCTGTGTCTGTGTAAATTTGTGTTCATCCGTGGCTATAATTCTTTTATTTTTTTCCTTGCAAATTATTTTTGTGTGGTGTAATGTAAATAATGGAAATATATATGTAAAAGAAGGTTGGTTTTTGTGAGTTGGTTTTATTCCTCGCAATATCTTATCAGTTTTTATGCCTGCCAAGAATTTCCCAAGAGGGTTTTGTTAAAAATGCAAAACACTAAGTCTTTTTGGTTCATAATATCAATGAGAGAAAGTGATTATGATACTTAAATATCATAAAAATATAATAACGATAGTTTCAGCATTCATCTTCTTTGTCCTTTTCTTCAGTTATTCAGCAATGGGTTCAGTTCCAAACAAAGAGGATGAAGGAAAAATTCTAAATAAAGTCTATAAACTTCAAATTCCATTTATAGAAAACAAGGGTCAAATAAAGGATAAAAATGTAAAGTATTATGCA
>JAYEJL010000116.1:0-2095 GCA_034660555.1 Thermotogota bacterium | reverse complement strand
TGAAATTATCTTTCTTGCGTTTTCCATATCCTCCTCTTCATATGGGGGATATTTTTCCTCATTAATATCGATCCAGAAAATATTTCCTTGATCATGTTCACCTTTTCTATTGCATCTCCCGAACCTCTGGACCATTGAAGGCCAGGGAGCCAATTCTGTGAACATTGTACTGGAATCTATGTCCACACCAGCTTCAACAACTTGTGTTGAAATTATGAGTCGATCACCTTTATCTTCTTCAAGTATTTTCAGGTTCTCGTCTCTATCTTGTCTTCTAAATCTCGAGTGGAGGAGTGCCCTTTTCTCAGGACAGCGATCATCCTCAATTACCTTTTCGTATAATGACTGGGCCCTATCAACGGTATTTAGAATTACGAGTGTAAGTGTTCCTTCTTTATGTTCTTCAAGTACTAAGTTTGTAAGTTGATCGATGTACTCTTTCTCATTTTCTTTTGTAAGAGTGATATCGGGGTTTTTCAATTTTTTAATTGCACTCTTTCGCTTTTTCAATACATTGGATTCCTCATCATTCTCAGATAGTGACATTTGGCTACCCAATTCAACCTGATCAACAGTGTATAATTGTTCCTTATTCACGGTCGCGCTCATCCATACACTTTGAAAGTTACCAAAACATCCCATTTTTCTTCTGAACGCATCCATTTGAGAACTTGTTTCTACCCCTACACCCATCAGTTGAATCTCATCCATTACCCACATACAGTCGTTATTCAGAAGTCCAAAATGAAGAGGCCATCTGTATCTGCTCATCCCGTAACCTCGGTTCAGAGCCCTTGAAAGGAGCATGTCCTGGGTTCCGATGATTATGGCATCTCTCTCTGGATACATATCCCAATCATCTTTATCTTCACCACCCATGAGAACCGTAACCGAGATCCTGTTTCCATTATCACCATGTTCTCTTGCCCATCCATCAACCTCTCTTTCATCTTTCTGTGAAGATTTTTTTTCATCTGGAGATTCAGCCAATATACCAAGGTTCCTTAACCATTCTATGCAATTGTCTCTGGTCTGCTCCACCAGCACTCTCATCGGCAAACAATACACAAGTCTTCTCGGTGTATTCTCTCTTATTACGTTCTCCTTATGGAACCTTCGTCTCCACAACCACGCTAGCACCACTGACGCGGTTTTCCCGCATCCCGTCGGGACATTTACGAGCTGAGGGAGTTCCTTTCCCTCTGCCATTATTCTCTGGAAATCAAAAGGTCCGCTCTCTATTCCGGTCGCTTTTATGAATAGATCATCATAATCCAATTTAGAAACCCCCTTTTTCAACATAATAAGGAACATTGTTATTCGGACAGATCGTGACGAATATCACTGGTGTTTTACCCACAATTGACATTATCTTTCCCCCCGGAAGACCTGAGCTAACTCTTCACTTGGTGGGAATGTAGGTATAGGAGAGCGACTATTCAATCCTTTCGTATCATATGATTTCATATTGCTTTGGAATCAATATAGAAAGACCTATTACTCTTTACATATTATAACGTTTATTCCGTTAATTTGGTGATCTGTTGGGAGAAGGATCAATCTTTATTTGAGAAAGTTGTCAAAATGTATGAATTGTATAGAACCAATCTGTTGAATCCTTACAAATAGAAGGGGGAAAGGTCAATGATGTATGTATTCTTTGTTTATTACTCGGAGCAGTACATACTTCATAGGGCTATGGATGCAGGAGAATCGGATGAGGATAGTTAAAACCAAAGGGAAATGATTTTCACAAATGCTCTTTTTCATCGTTTTTCACAGGGTATTCATCGTTTTTAATTCCTTTTTTAATAAAAACGGGAATTCACCTCGTAATTGAGTGACTGGAAATCTCCATCGCTTTCCTTAGTTTCTCAATTTATGTAGATTACAGAGAAATTCTATTGATCCTACACTATAAAATTTATATCAGCTGGATTCCTTTTACTTTTTAGTTTAAAACTCATTTTGGTATCCTTTCTCCATCGATTTTATTGATTGCTCATTATTGTTTTTAAGGCGATACCTCAATGGATATCTTAGGGAGGATCATATGCCGATTATGGATAGAGGAGAATGCTCCTTATGGGTGAAA
>JAYEJL010000115.1:0-43193 GCA_034660555.1 Thermotogota bacterium | reverse complement strand
GTTATGGCCCCTTTCTTTTAGGAACGCTATAAATTTATCTGCCAATACTTTTGCGCTTTGTATGATGGTATGCACCTACCTTGGTTGAGATTGACTAAATCACAATAGTGATGATAGCATATAATTCAAAAGCTAAAAGAATAATATGTCATGAATCTTAAATTAATGGTAATTATTGCTAACATGCGTTTATAAAAGATTGTCGCATGTTATAATCAATTGTGCTAATTGAAAAAGGAGCTGTTTGAATTGAAATACACTATAATGATTATTTTTGTTATTACTTCTACGTTTTTAGTTGCAGGGGATATTTATCTTGGTGTAGGGACTGATTTTGAAGTTACAACACTTGATGAAAGTGCTGAATGGACTCATATTTATCCAATGACCCAAATCGATTTTGGACCATTAACAGCAATTGGTTACTTTGGTTATTACGATCATGTTGAGAAAAAATATCATTTTGAGGAAGACCCGACATTTGATGCCGGTCTCAATATTAAGCTGATGTTCTGGATAGTGTTTCTTAGATTGCAGGGGACAGCTCCCATTGAAGAATATGTAGATATTTTAAAAGGTGATCAACAAATGGCTACAGCCTGGCTGAATACGAAAATCGGCATAGGACTTGAGTATTCTTACTTCTTTGTTGAAGGCGGTCTCAAAACAAAACTTGAGTTTGACAATGCAGTTAATTACAATCCACTAAAAAATGGAATGCCTTACTTTTTAGTAGGTGCAGCATTTTGATAAATAAAGGACGCTTTTTAAGCGCCCTTTTTGATTTATTACATGTTGTAGACGAAACTCAGTAATTATCCCTCTGGGTGAATTCATCATATTCTTCAAGATGACTGAATTCTGGAGATTCAACCCAGGTTTTACCTTTTTCAATAAATTCCATCAGATTTTCAAGGATAACCTTATGCCTTTCTTCTTCACTTGCAAGCTTTTCTAATACATGCTTTTCAGCTTCATTTTTTGCTTTCTTAGCGTGTTCATGATAGAACTGCGCGCTTTTCACCTCGATATCAACAGCTTCTTTATACGCTTCAAGATTGTCTACTTCAATGTCAAAGCTTTTTCCCTCGTCCAGCCTTTTTCTGAAAAGATTTTTTACATTTTTAAACGTATCAGTATCACTGTATCGAACCTCATTACTCTGCATATTCTCTATTATTTCGTAATGTCTTACTTCATCATCGGCCAGCATCTTGAAAAGAGTCTTTAAGTGTTGATCGTTATGTTCCGAAGCAAGCTTTCTATAATACTTCTCTCCATCTACTTCCATTTTTTTGCAAATTCGTATTCGTACATATTTTTACTACCTAAATTTCAATTTGAATAAATGGGCTGACCAGGAGATCAGCCCATGATTTACTTATATAACCCCTTCTCCTTCAGCCAGTTTTCTGTAGGTTTCATAACGTTGCTTTGTGTCTTCTTCTGCTTTTGCAAACAATTCTTCTGCGATTTCAGGGAATGTTTTCTGAAGTGCTGTGTATCTTATCTCACCTTCAAGGAATTCTTTGAAGGGTGTTGAAGGTTCTTTAGAATCAAGAACAAACGGATTTTTACCCTGTTTCTTTAGCTCAGGATTGTATCTGTAAAGATGCCAGTATCCAGCTTCAACTGCTTCCTTTTCTCTTGTTTGTGTTTTTGCCATACCAGCTTTTATACCGTGGGCAATACATGGAGAATAGGCAATGATAATGGAAGGACCTTTGTGACTCTCTGCTTCAGTTAAAGCTTTCATGAATTGATTTTTATTTGCTCCCATGGCTACCTGAGCGACATATACATATCCATAGGACATTAACATGAGTCCAAGATCTTTTTTCTTCGATTTTTTACCTGAAGCAGCAAACTTTGCAACAGCTGCAGTAGGACTTGCCTTGGATGATTGACCTCCTGTATTCGAATACACTTCAGTATCAAAAACCATTACATTAATATCTTCACCGGATGCGAGTACGTGATCCAGGCCGCCGTAACCAATATCGTAAGCCCAACCATCGCCACCGAATGACCATATTGATTTTTTAACAAGGAAGTCCTTTTTGTCTTGGATTTCTTTCAGAAGTTCTTTGACTTTTTCATCATCCATTCCTTTTTGAATTATTTCAAGTATTTTCTTTGAGGCTGTTTTACTCTTTTCTGCGTCTTCTCTTCCTTCTATCCATTCTTTAAATGCTTCTTTGGCGTTATCATCAATGTTAAGCTCAAGGAGTTCTTTCATAATATCTTCAAGTCTGTTTCTTATTTGTTTCACAGCCACTACCATACCAAAACCGTATTCAGCATTGTCTTCAAACAATGAATTTGCCCAGGCAGGTCCTTTTCCCTCAGAATTGACAGTATAAGGAGTTGAAGGTGCAGAGCCTCCCCAGATTGAAGAACAACCGGTAGCGTTTGCAATAATCATTCTGTCACCATAAAGCTGTGTGGCGACTTTTGCATAAGGTGTTTCACCACAGCCTGCACAGGCTCCAGAGAATTCCATGAGAGGGGTTGAGAATTGGCTACCTTTAACTGTAGACAGTGGTAATAGTCCTTTCTTTTCGCTTACCGTTTGAGCAAATTCCCAATTCTTACTCTCAGCTTCCTTAGGCTCTTCTATTGGTTTCATTACTAAGGCATTATTGGGTGCAGGGCATACATCTACGCAATTTCCACAACCAGTACAATCCAGAGGACTGATCTGCATTCTGTACTGCAAACCTTCAAATTTCTTGCCACCTATTGCTTTCTTTGTTTCAAACGTATCAGGAGCTCTGTTTAATTCTTCCTTGTTAAGAAGATAAGGTCTTATTGCCGCATGCGGACAAACGAACGCACATTCGTTGCACTGTATACAATTCTCTATCTTCCATTCGGGAACTTCTATGGCAACGCCACGCTTTTCATATGCTGTTGTACCTGAAGGGAATGATCCATCCTCTCTGCCCTTAAAAGCACTTACAGGTAGAGAATCACCTTTTTGTTTATTCATTGGTTCTGCTACTTTTTTTATGAAATCGGGTAAGTCTTTGTCTTCTGCTTTGTTCTCTTTAGTATCCTTTGCATTCTTCCATGAATCAGGTGCCTCAATTTTCTTAAGTGAATCAAATCCACGATCAATAGCTTCGTAATTCATTTTTACAATTTTTTCGCCTTTTTTGCCATATGTCTTTTTTATGGCATCTTTAAGTAATTTTTCAGCTTTGTCAAGCGGAATAACCTTTGCCAATTTGAAGAATACAGCCTGCATAACTGTATTTATTCTGTTACCTAAACCAATTTCCATTGCTATCTTTGTTGCATCAATGATATAAAAGTCGATATTGTTATTCGCAATATAACGCTTCATATCTGCTGGTAGTTTTTCTTCAAGTTCATCTTTATCCCAGTTCGTATTCAAAACGAAGGTACCGCTTTCTTTTAAATCGCTTATCATATCATATTGACCAATATATGATTGTTTATGACATGCTACGTAGTCTGCGTCGCTCACAAAATATGTCGACTTTATAGGCTTATGACCAAATCTTAAATGAGAAATGGTAACTCCGCCTGACTTTTTGGAATCGTACGCGAAGTATCCCTGTGCGTACATATCTGTATTGTCACCAATAATTTTAATTGCGTTTTTATTGGCACCTACGGTTCCGTCGGATCCAAACCCCCAGAATTTACAGGATATTGTTCCTTCAGGGACCGACTGAATATTTTCCTTAACTTCAAGTGAGGTGTTCGTTACATCGTCAACGATACCAATAGTGAAATGATCCTTAGCTTTGTCTTTCTTAAGATTGTCATAAACAGCTTTTATTTGAGATGGTGTTGTGTCTTTTGAGCCTAGACCGTAACGACCTCCGACAATTTCAGGAGCATTTTCTCTTCTGTAGAATAAACTTCTTATATCCTCGTAAAGCGGCTCTCCAATTGAACCAATCTCTTTTGTTCGATCTAGAGCTGCGATTTTTTTAGTTGTTTTCGGTAAAGCTTCCATGAAGTATTTTTCTGAGAATGGTCTGTAAAGGTGAACTTTAATAACACCTACTTTTTCACCTTTAGAAGTAAGATAATCGACAGTTTCTTCTATGGTATCTGTTACTGAACCCATTGCAGCGATTATATATTCAGCTTCAGGGTCCCCATAGTAATTAAATGGTTTGTACTCTCTCCCGGTAAGATCGGAAATTTGCTTCATGTAGTTGGCCACAGTATCAGGTACATCGGTGTAAAATCTGTTAATCGATTCTTTAGCCTGGAAATAAATATCAGGATTTTGAGCAGTACCCTTTGTTCTTGGATGCTCTGGGTTGAGTGCATTTTTTCTGAATTTATCAACGGCTTTGTAATCGAGAAGCTTTCTTAGTTCTTCATAATCCATTACCTCAACCTTCTGAATTTCTTGTGATGTTCTGAAACCATCGAAGAAATGTAGGAAAGGTAAACTTGATTTGATAGCTGCAAGGTGAGCAACACTGCTAAGATCCATAACTTCCTGAACGCTTCCAGAGGCTAACAAAGCAAAACCTGTTTGCCTTGTGGCCATCACGTCTGTATGATCGCCAAATATAGATAGTGCATGACCGGCAACAGCTCTCGCGCTTACGTGAAAAACACCTGGTAATAATTCGCCGGAGATTTTATACATATTTGGTATCATTAAAAGCAATCCCTGAGAAGCTGTATAAGTTGTTGTCAAAGCTCCAGCTGTCAACGAACCGTGAACTGCACCAGCAGCACCACTTTCAGCCTGCATTTCTACTACATTAACGGACTGTCCGAAAAGATTCTTTCTCCCTTTGGCTGACCACGCATCAATAAGTTCTGCCATTGGGGATGATGGTGTGATTGGATATATAGCAGCAACATCAGTAAAAGCATAGGAAACATGTGCAGCTGCTGTATTACCATCCATACTTTGCATGTTTTTTGGCATTTTAACCCTCCTCTTCATAGTTATATATAGATTACCCTCGTTTGAATTGAACAATTCTTTGTGATAATCTTTGAAAAGAAAACATTGAGCCTTTTATCACAATAATAATAACATGCAGATAAGAATTTTTAATTACAAAAATGGACGGAAATTATTAACTAAAATGGTTTTTAGTTTTTTGAATATTAATGAGGTGAGTGTATGCCAAGGATTACTATGAGAGATAACAAAAAAATTTACTATGAGATTTATGGTGACAAAAAGAATCCTGTGCTGTTTGTGCTTAATGGAATTATGATGTCAACGTTATCCTGGAAAGATTTCATAGAGAAGTTCACAAAATTTTTTAGACTTGTTCTTGTAGATTTTCGTGATCAGGGGCAATCAGATTACATGGAAGAACAATACGATATAAAAATTCATTCAGAGGACCTTAATGAGATGGTAGAAAAACTTGATTTTTCAAAAATAAATATATTAGGTCTCTCGTATGGAGGACAGGTAGCTGAGATTTTTGCCATAGAGCATCACGAAAAGGTTCAATCACTTGTACTGGCCAACACAGTAGGCCGAATAAATAGTTACTTGTCGGAATTGGGAGAAGCTTGGAAAGAAGCCGCTAACACTGGAGATGGAGAGAAATTTTTCAAACTTGCAATTCCCTTTATATATTCTGATTACTTCTATAACAATAACCTCGAGTGGTTAAAGAGGAGACAGAAAACATTTAAGAAGCTGTTAACGGAGAAATGGTTTGAAGGATTTAAAAGATTGGCTTCAAGTAATACTGAATTCAATATTATTGATGAAGTTCACAAGATATCAGCGCCCACACTTCTTCTTGCATCTGATAAAGACATAATTACGCCGTTAGAAGAAGTAAATGAACTACATAAACGCATTCCTGATAACGAATACATAATCATAAAGAACGCTGGACACGCATCGGTTCTGGAAAAACCTAAAGAATTTCTCACAGCGGTAATAGGTTTTGTACTGAAAAACAATTAGTTTTACCTATATCCTTTATAAATCAATATACATATTTTTTTATGAAGAGCTAGAATAATTCACTATTGGAATGCGTATGTGAGAATTAGAAAAATTTGAAGTTATTTGCTCTTTAAGTTTTAAAATATGTCGAAAGAAACAGTAATCTTTTTTTCAAAATACTGACCTTTAAAGCTCTAAACACTCCTGAAAATACCTAATCACTCCTCAGCGCGATAAATTACATTTAGTTGCATTTACAAAAAAAAAGAAAATATAGTATGTTAAAAGTGAGAGGTGATTCATTTATCATTTATGAGATATGAATCATCTATTACATTATTGTATTGATTGGAGCTGATTTAGTTGAAAGAACAGAATGTAGGAATAGCAGGAATTGGTACATATTTGCCGGATAAATTCATGACTGCAAAAGAAATAGCTGAAAAAACAGGTATACCGGAGAATATTATTATAGAAAAGTTTGGTATTAAAAAGAAATACATTCCTGGGCCTAAAGACACAACGAGTTATATGGGGCTTGAAGCTGCGAAAGAAGCTTTGAACGAAGCTAAAGTTGATCCCAAAGATATTGACCTGATTATTTGGAATGGCGCGCAACACAAGGATTATCCATGCTGGCTTGCTGGACTTAAAGTAGCTGATGAACTTGGTGCAACGAATGCATGGTCATTTGATATGGAAGCAATGTGTGGATCAATGATGGCAGGAATGGATACAGCAAAGAGTTTTATGATTACTCATGATGATATTAACACTGTTCTCCTTGTTAGCGGGTATAGAAATGTTGATTTAATAAATCTGGGAAATCCTGCTACAACATTCATGGCTGATATTGGTGCCGGTGGTGCAGCAGCTGTTTTGAAAAAGAACCTGAATAGAAATGTTATTCTTAGTTCTTCTTTTAAGGGAGATGGATCATTTTCAGAGGACTGTGTTGTCCCGGTGGGTGGAACAAAAAAATGGCCAATGGAACCCGAAGATGCAAAGAGATACTGGTTCGATATAGAAGGAGATATGGATGATTTTAAAAAGCGTTTGGGTGAAAAAACAATGCCTAATTTTTACGCTGTTATTCGCGAATCGTTAAAAAAGAGTGGTTTTAAAGATGATGAAGATATTGATTATCTTGCAATTCTTCACTTCAAAAAATCAGCGCATTTTGCTGTTCTTGATGAGCTTGGACTAAAGGAAGATCAGTCAATATATCTTGATGATTATGGTCATACAGGTCAGAATGACCAGATTCTTTCATTAAAACTCGGACTAGAAACTGGAAAGATCAAAGATGGTTCAGTAATCGTTATGGTTGGTGCAGGCCTGGGATTTGTCTGGGCAGCATCAACAATTAAATGGGGTAAATATTAATAATAAAAGGAGGTTATTACTATGAGATTGGAAGGAAAGGTCACAATAATAACAGGTGCTGCCAGAGGTATTGGTAGAACTGCAGCGAGGTTATTTTGTAAGGAAGGGGCAAAGGTTTTTGCGTGTGATGTCAATAAAGAAAGCCTTGAGGAGTTAAAGAAAGAATGTTCTGAAAGTAATGGTGAAATAATACCCTGGCAGCTTGATGTAACTGACAGAAGTGCAATTGAACAGATGGTAAATCACATAAAGGAAAATTACGGAAGAATCGATGGGCTTATCAATAACGCTGGAATAACAAGAGATGCTTTACTAAAGCGAATGAAGGAAGAAGATTGGGATGCAGTTATAAACGTTAACTTGAAAGGTGTATTCAACATGACACAATTTGTTGCTCCCGTTATGATAGATCAAGGAAGCGGGAGCATTGTTAACACATCTTCCATAATAGGTGTCTTCGGAAATATTGGACAGACAAATTATGCAGCTACAAAGGGTGGCATTATTGCAATGACAAAGACCTGGGCTAAGGAATTCACAAGAAAAGGAGCAGCTATAAGGGTAAATGCGGTAGCTCCTGGTTTTATAAATACACCCATGACTGAAAAGGTTCCCGAAAAAATAATAAAGTCACTTGAAGAAAAGATACCTTTGAAGAGATTTGGAGAACCTGAAGAAATTGCTTATATTTACATGTTCTTAGTATCCGATGAATCATCCTATCTAACAGGACAGTGTATTGGAGTAAACGGAGGATTAACTATTTGAACCTCTCAAAGTCTGAAAGAACACGCCGGATATTAAAAAAAGCAGCTGAAGAACTGTTCAGTCGAAATGGTTATGAAAAAACCTCTGTTGCTGCTATCTGTAGAGAATCAGGATTATCCAACGGTACATTTTATAGGCATTTTGATAACAAGACCGAAATATTCAAAGAAATAACGAATGACATGATGAAAGAGTTTAAAGCTTCTTTGGATAAAGTAAAGGGTAATAATCGAAAAGAAATTTTAAGAAGCTTTTTTAGTAATGCATTTAGCACTCTATGGAAATATAAAAAGAGATTCATGGCATTTCACGAAGCGGAATATCGCTTCAGAGAAATTGAAAGTGCAGTTGACGGAGCATATATTGAGGCTCTAAAAAAGAATTTCGATTTTGATGGAGAGATAAAACCCTGGTTTAAATGGTTTATTGTTGGAAGCACACGATTTGTAGCAATTTGGTGGATAATATTCAGAAACTCTCCTGTCCCCGAAAAAACTATCGATAATCTTGTAACGTTTGTGATGCGGGGGCTTAATTGTAAGACAGAATTTTATCCGGATGTAATAACATACAAGCTTAATGCAGTGAATAGAAGAAAGGAAAACACAAAAGAACGTCTGCTGGCTTCTGCGGAGGAATTAATAGGCACTAAAGGGTACTTTAACACTTCGATATATGAAATAACAAAACAAGCGGGTTATGCTCAGGGTACATTTTATGTTTATTTTGAAAGCAAATCACAATTATTGAAGGAACTGGTTTTATGGGCAAATCATAATCTTAGAAATGCACTAAAGAATGCGTCAAATAATATTGATGGACGAATTAATCAGGAAATGAGAAATTACAAAGCATTTTTGTTATTTATGAAAGCGCATAGAAACCTATATGAAATAGTTAGAGAATCAGAGTTCATAGTTGATGGAGTAGGTAAACATTATTATGAAAAGATACTTGATTCTTATACAAGAGCCCTTGAAAAACCTATAAAGGAAGGCGAAATTGCCCATTACAACAAAGAGGATTTGGGAGTTTTTCTGATGGGAATAGGTCACTTCATGGGTCTTGACTTAATAATTTATCCAGATTCAGAAGACGAAAAATGGAATAGACCTTTGCGAAAACTCGCAAAACTTTTGAACAGAGGTTTGGAGGTATTTCAATGAATAAATGGATACAAATGTATAAAGACAAAAAAAGGACAATAGAAGAAGCGCTCGGTCTTATAAAAAGTGAGATGAAAATAGTTACCAGTATGGTTTCCATGGAAGCAAAGGGATTACTGGAAAATCTACATAAGATTGACGAAAGTGTCAAGGATGTTCATGTTGCAACCTGTTTGAATATGCGGGATTATGAATTTTTCCAGAAGAAAGAATATGAGGGAAGGTTTTTAAATGAATCTTGGTTTTATTCTCCGCCTGTAAGAAAAGCAGCAAGTGAGAAGTTAAGAACAGTTACCTTTATACCAAATAACCTTCATGCAGCTGCAACTGACAGACTGGCTACAAATTCTCCTGATATATTCTGGGGAGTTGCTTCTCCCATGGATGAAAACGGATATATGACGCTTTCGTTGTCCAATGTTTATGAAAGAGATATGGTTGAAGGAGCTGATATGGTTATTCTGGAAGTTAATGAGGAAGCCCCGAAAACCCATGGTGATACGCAGGTACATATTTCAGAGATTGATTACATCATCGAAAACAATTTTCATATCCCGGAACTCCCAGTGGTAGAGCCTTCAGAAACTGAGAAGCAAATTGCGGGCCACATCTCAGAAATCATTGAGGATGGATCTACCATTCAGATAGGAATTGGAGGTATTCCAAACGCTGTTGCCAAATTCTTGGAAAGTAAGAAAGATCTGGGTATTCACACAGAAATGTTTACTGAATCCATGATAGATCTTTTTGAAATGGGGGTAATTACAAATAGAAAGAAAACACTATGGCCTGGTAAGTTTATATGTGCCTTTGCTCTTGGTACTGAAAAAATGTATCGTTTTATAGAAGATAACCCTGGAGTCTTCTTGTTAAGAGGAAGGTATGTCAATGATCCTTATATAATCTCGAAAAATGAAAAAATGGTTTCAATCAATACTGCAATTTCAGTAGACCTCACCGGACAGGTATGTTCTGAAGCAATAGGTACTAAACATTACAGTGGAACAGGCGGACAACTTGATACACATAGAGGAGCTAACATGTCCAAAGATGGTAAAGGGATTATTGCTCTGAGGTCCTCAGCCAAGAAAGGAACGATTTCAACAATAGTTCCAAAATTACCTGAAGGTTCTCCAGTAACAGTTCCAAGACAGGATATTGATTATATTGTTACAGAATTTGGCGCAGCACATCTAAGAGGATTAAATGTTTTTCAGAGAGTAAAAGCTCTAATTTCAATAGCTCATCCAGATTTCAGAGAACAGCTTAAAAAACAGGCTCAAGAAATAGGCTATTTATAGAGAAAAAGGAGGTAAATTAATGAAAAAGATCTACATTATTGGAGCAAAAAGAACTGCAATAGGGACATTTGGAGGAACATTGAAGAATGTATCAGCTGTTCAACTCGGAGTCAATGCTTCAAAAGCAGCACTGGAAGATGCGTCACTACCTGCTGAAAACGTCGATGAAACAATAATGGGGAATATTCTTTCCGCTGGATTGGGTATGGGTCCTGGAAGACAGATATCCATATACAGTGGAGTTCCGCAAGAAAAACCAGGTTATTCTGTGAATATGTTATGTGGTTCAGGTATGAAGGCAGTGATGGTTGGAGCAACAGATATTCTCTTGAACGAAGCAAATGTAGTCCTTGCAGGTGGTTCAGAAAACATGTCAATGGCACCGTATATGTTACCTAAAGCCCGATTTGGATATAGACTTGGTAATGGTGAAGTAGTTGATCATATGGTTTATGATGGTTTAACAGATATATTCAACAACTACCATATGGGAGTTACAGCTGAAAATCTCGCTGAAAAATATAATATAAGCAGAGAAGAACAGGATGAGTTTGCACTAGAAAGTCAAAATAGAGCTAAGAAAGCCATAGAAGACGGCAAATTTAAAGACGAAATAACTAATGTTGTCATAAAAACAAGAAAAGGAGAAATTGTTTTTGATACCGATGAACACCCAAGAGATACCAGTCTTGAAAAACTTGCTAAGTTAAGACCTGCATTCAAAAAAAATGGAACAGTTACTGCTGGTAACGCTTCTGGGATAAATGATGGAGCTAGTGCAACGATTATCACATCCGATGAAGCAGTAGAAAAATATAGTTTGAAACCTAAAGCAGAGCTTGTGGCTTTTGCTCAAGCTGGTGTAGATCCTGCATACATGGGTTATGGACCTGTTCCTGCTATAAAAAAGGTTATGGAAAAAGCCAATATGAAAATTCACGATATGGAATTAATTGAACTAAATGAGGCTTTTGCAGCTCAAAGTCTTGCTGTTTTCAAAGGGCTTAAAGAAGAATTTGGAGTAACAAAAAATTGGCTACTTGAAAGGACAAATGTCAATGGTGGAGCAATAGCATTAGGTCACCCAATAGGAGCATCAGGAAACCGAATAATTGTTACTTTGCTCTACGAGATGGAAAAACGAGATCTTGAATACGGTCTTGCCTCACTATGTATTGGTGGTGGCATGGGAACCGCAGTCATAATTAAAAGAATGAAATAAAGAGAATTATATTTACATATATAATGATCTATAGTTTTTAAATCCCAATGGAGGTGAATGGTATGAAAAAGATTCTTTTAGTATTACTTGTTACAGCTTTTATATTCAGTAGTTTTTCCTTTTCTGCAAATGGTATTTCTGAAGACAAAGTTGTAATTGGTTCTTTCCAGGCACTATCGGGACCTGTTGCTCCTATAGGTGTCTCAATGAGAAAAGGTATGGATGCATACTTCAACTGGGTTAATAGCAATGGTGGAGTTTATGGAAGACAGATTGACCTAATTGTAGCTGATGATGCATTCAACCCATCAAAAACTGTAGTTGAGGTAAAAAGAATGGTAGAGCAGGACAACGTTTTTGCAATTGTTGGAGGCTTGGGAACCCCCGGTTGTCTTGCAGTTATGGATTACTTGAACGAGAATAAAGTCCCATTTGTTTATCAGGGTAGTGGAGTAACCACATTATCAATCCCTCCCAAAGAATATGTCTTCACAGTGCAGCCTAACTATGTAACAGAGGGCCAAATCATGGGAAAATACCTTGTTGAAGAACTTGGCAAGGAAAGAATTGGTATCGTTTACAGATCGGACGACGCTGGAAGAGATGAATTTGACGCTTTGAAGTACTGGTTGAATGAAAATGGTTATCCAAGCGCACTGGTCGGGAAAATGCCTGTCGATGTTAACAAGACTTCCTTCGACAATGAAATTCTGAAGTTAATGCAGTTGAATGTGGATGCAGTTGTACTTTCCATGTGGTTACCTCAGAGCCCGAATTTCTTAAAACAAGCTCATGAATATGGTCTTGATGTATTAATGATAGGAAGCTATCCTAATGCTGATCCTAATGTAGTCCAGCTTGCAGGTGAAGAAGCAGCGGAAGGTTTTAGAGCTACAGCATGGGTTATGGGTGATATTGAAGATGATTACTATCAGAAATATGTATCAATTTATCAGGAAACATTCCCTGATGAGATCCCAAATGCATACGCTGCTGCAGGTTTTGTAGCCGGTGAAGTATTTACGGAAGCACTAAAGAGAGCTGGCGAGAATCCTACGAGAGATAAACTTTTAGATGCACTTGAGAGTTTTGACGAGTGGGCAGGTATAATTGCTCCGCCTCTTACCTACAGACCATATGATCCTGAAGATACCTATTGTAGAACCGGTTTAAGAAATATGTATGTAATGGAAGTAATTGATGGTGTCTGGACAGGAATAACAGATTGGATATCAGTAGCAGAATAATTTGAATTTTTGGGAGGGGTCACTCCCTCCCGGTTTTTTGATTTGGAGGTGTGCAGATGTCCCTGCTTGAAATAAACAATGTTACTGTAAAATTTGGTGGAGTGGTTGCAGTAAAGGATTTTTCAATGAATGTTGAAGAAGGGATTATCCATTCTTTAATTGGCCCCAATGGTGCCGGGAAAACTACGTTATTTAATGTAATTACGCGAGTTGTTCGAGAAACAGAAGGTACTGTGCATTTCGATGGAATTGATCTGAAGAAGTTGAAACCGCACGAAGTAATAAACTCTGGAATCACGAGAACATTCCAGAATTTAGAGATCTTTAAACTGATGACTGTTGGCGAAAATTTACTAATAGGTCATCACAGGGAACTTGGTTATCCTTTCACTTCTGAGCTTGTTAATGGGAAAAAAGCGAAAGAACAGGAAGGTACTACATGGGAACGCGCACTGGAAGTAGCGGAAATGTTAAATATCAAGAATCGATTAAATACTCTGGCTGGCATGCTACCGTACGGTCTGCAAAAAATGGTTGAAATAGGTAGAGCCTTAATGAGTGAACCAAGATTACTTATGCTTGATGAACCCGCAGCTGGTTTAAATCCATCTGAAGCAAAAAGATTGAAAGAATTGATAAAAAAATTTACCAGTGAATTTGGAATTACTGTTTTTTTAGTTGAACATGATATGTCTGTAGTCATGGACATTTCAGATAGAATCACAGTTATGAATTTTGGGGTAAAAATTGCAGAGGGAGATCCAGAATCTATTAGAAAGAATGATGAAGTAATTAAGGCTTATCTGGGAGAGAGTAAATATGCTTGAAATTGAAAACCTTGTTGTTTTTTATGGATATGTCAAAGCTCTTAAGAATATTTCACTTAAAGTTGAGAATGGAAGTATAACTTCATTATTAGGTTCTAATGGCGCAGGAAAATCTACCACACTAAAAACCATATCTGGTTTGGTTTCAGCAAAAAGCGGCAAGATCACATTTGAAGACAAAGAATTAACAAATGTTGACAGCTCCAAAATTGTTAAAATGGGTATAGTACAGTGTCCAGAAGGAAGACAGCTTTTCCCTGATCTTACGGTAAAAGAAAATCTTAACGCTGGTGCATATACAAGAACCGATAAAAAGGCAATTTTAGAAGACGTAAACTGGATATATGAATTGTTTCCAATTCTTTCAGAAAGACGAAGGCAACTTGCCGGTACACTTTCTGGTGGGGAACAGCAGATGCTTGCAGTGGCAAGGGCTTTGATGGCCCAACCTAAGCTACTCATGCTTGATGAACCTTCACTTGGACTCGCTCCTAAAATATCTGAACAAATCTTTGAATTGTTATTGAAACTAAAAGAAGAAACTAGCATTACTATACTTTTAGTGGAGCAAAATGCCAATGCTGCACTGAATATTTCAGATTATTCCTACATTCTCGAAACAGGTAATATAGCTCTTGAAGGTAAATCAAAAGAACTTCTTAAAAGTGATCTCGTTAAAGAAAAATATCTCGGAGCTTGAGGAGTGGTACGATGTCTTTATTCTTACAACAAATAATACTTGGTTTACGTGAGGGAAGCCTTTTTGCTCTGGTCGCTCTTGGACTGGTTCTTATATACAAAACTGCTGGTATAGTTAATTTCGCGTATGGGCATATGGGAATGTTTTGTGCCTATCTTGCTTATACAGTTATAGCTGTTGCAGGTGGACCATTATGGCTGGGAGTTGTGATTGCTCTTGTTGCAGGTTTTTTAATTGGTGTTGTTACTGATAGAGGTCTCATGAAACCGGTAAGACACTTATCCCATTCTGCCATGTTGATCCTGACTCTAGGATTGCTGATGATACTTGAAGGAGCAGCATTGCAAATATGGGGCCAGAACTACAAATCATTTCCATCTCTGGTTACTGGCAGACCTTTTTTTATAAACATTGGTGAAAGTCGAATAATTATGACGAGACAGGATGTTTTTATTCTTGTTATGACAGCATTGATTATGCTTGGATTATTCCTGTTTTTTAAATTGACAAAAACCGGATTGGCAATTAGAGCCACAGCACAAAATGAAGATTCAGCAAAATTAATGGGTGTGAAGGTAGGTATGATATTTGCTTTTGCATGGGGAGTTGGAACAGCACTCAGCGCTTTTGCTGCTCTGCTCGCAGCTCCAAGAACACAAATCCACCCTAATATGATGTTGAATCTTCAAATACAGGGCTTAACAGCAGGTGTACTTGGTGGTTTTACAAGTTTGCCCGGTACAGTCCTAGGAGGTCTGATGCTTGGGATTATTCAACAACTTGTTGGAGTATATATTTCTGAGGAAATGAAGATGGCGATAGCCCTGGCGATAATACTGGTTCTATTGCTGATAAAGCCTCAGGGGATTTTAGGTAAAAGATCGACGGAGAGGGTGTAGTATATGAGACAGTTTATTTATAGTCAAAGAAACTGGATAGTATTAGCCTTAATATTTATTATTTTACCGTTGATTTTTTTAGGCCAAACATTTATGCTAACAATATTTAGTCTGTTGCTCATATATACACTGGTTGCATTGGGACTGAATATTGTAATAGGATACACAGGACAAATTTCCATCGGTCACGCAGCCTTCATGGCAATTGGCGCATATTTTTCAGCAGTAATGGTAAGTTTTTTTAATGTACCTTTTATTTTTTCATTTTTAGGTGCAGGTTTGGTTGCAGGCTTATTTGGTGTATTGCTCGGTATTCCTGCACTGAGGTTAAAGGGATTTTATCTGGCAATTGCGACAATGGCATTTGGAGTAGTGGTAGAACAAACTGTGCATACGTGGGATTATGTAGGTGGTAGTGCAGGTTTTAGAAGAATACCGGACCCAGCGATATTTGGTTTTACATTGGAATCCGATCTATCCAAACTATATCTTATTCTTTTTGTTTCTTTTATTCTGTTTGTAATAACCTCCAATTTTCTTAAAACAAAAACTGGTAGAGCTTTAAAGGCGATAAGAGAAAGCGAATTTGCAGCGCGTTCCATGGGAATAAATATCTCGAAATATAAAATTATTGCCTTTGTTATAAGTGCTGTTTATGCTGGATTTGCTGGTAGTCTGTACGCTCATACAATTGGTTATGTTTCTCCTGCTGACTTTGGTCTTGGGACATCGATTAATTTATTGGCGATGATAGTAATTGGTGGATTAGCTTCGATGTCGGGAGGATTTATTGGTGCACTTATTATAGTTGCAATGCCATTTATGTTCAGCAGAACCCAGTTACCAATGAGCATAATTTCTGGGATATTGCTGGTATTAGTTGTACAATTTTTCCCCCGAGGTATTGCATATGGATTGAGAATTTTTTCATTGAAGTATCTTTGGAGACCCATAACCGCAATTAGGAGGTTGTTCGCAATGAATAAAAGGGAAAATGGAAAGAAAATTAGTGTATCTGGAACGGATATTTTCTATAGAGAAACTGAAAATCAGAAGGGAACCACGATTTTGTTTGTGCATGGTAATTTCGGATCCAGTAAATGGTTCGAGCCAGCTATTGAAAGACTTCCTGAAAAATATCGGGGATTTGCTTTGGACATGCCAAATTTTGGTAGGTCAGATAGAATAGATAATGTGAGCATTGAAACATATGCAGATTATGTTTTTAAATTCATGAAGGAATTAAATCTCGAAAAAGTTAACATAGTTGGGCATTCTCTTGGTGGAGCAGTAGTTCAAAAAGTTATGATCGATCATCCTGAGATGATCGATAAATCAATCTTGATTGATCCAGCACCACCTTCAGGACTTAAAACGTCACCTGAAGTTTATGCTGTGCTTGATTTGTATAAAAACAATAGAGATTTATTAAAAAAGGCACTTATTGGCATAATGCCAACACGAGAAATTGACAAATTTACCGAAGAACTGGTTGATGATGCTTTGCTTATGGATGGTAAATGTTTTGAACTCAATGCCAGAGCGCTTGAAGAGTACGATTTCACAGAAGATATTAAAGACTTAAGTATTCCAATGTTGATTTATGTGGGTAAAAAAGATACATTAATCACTGAAAGTATGGCCAGGGAGTTCGAAGAATTGAGCAGCAAAGCTAAGGTAAAGATTCTGGATGATTGTGGGCATAGTGTTAATGTAGAAAAACCAGATTTCTTTGTTGAAGAGCTAGAAGATTTCTTTGGATAATTTCGTATTTATCAGAATATATAAGAGCTGGTCATGTGATTCATTTTTAGGACCAGCTCTTTTTCCAGAATTATTGACTGTTATAAATGTTCGAGTAAATATTGCCCAGTGTAGCTTTTTTTGTTTTTAACAATTTCTTCCGGTGTTCCTGATGCCACGATTTCTCCTCCGTTAAATCCACCTTCTGGTCCAAGATCGATAATATAATCTGCATTCTTAATTACGTCAAGATTGTGTTCTATAACAACGACAGTATTACCTTTATTTACCAGTCTTCTCAGTACTTCAACCAATTTAAGTACGTCATCGAAATGAAGTCCCGTTGTAGGTTCATCCAATATGTAAAGTGTTTCTCCACCTGTCTTTTTCTTCAATTCTGATGTCAGTTTTATTCGTTGTGCTTCGCCTCCAGAGAGGGTGGTTGCTGGCTGTCCTAGTTTTATATATCCAAGGCCAACATCACTAAGGAGATTGAGAATTCTTTTTAAAGGAGGAATTCTTTCAAAAAATTCTTCAGCCTCTTCAACAGTCATTTCAAGAATGTCTGAAATATTTTTACCTTTGTATTCAATTTCCAGTGTTTCTCTATTGTATCGTTTACCTTTGCAAACATCACATTCAACATAAACGTCAGGCAAAAACTGCATTTCGATTTTCAACATACCGTGCCCGGAACATGCTTCACAGCGCCCCCCCTTTACATTAAATGAAAAACGTCCTTTGTCGTATCCCCTGGCTCTTGCTTCTGGTGTTTTTGCAAAAATTTCCCTTACATAATCAAAGAGTTTTGTATATGTGGCAGGATTGGATCTTGGTGTTCTTCCTATGGGGTTTTGGTCAATTACTATTACATTTTCAAGTTGTTCTACTCCGATAATTAAGTCATAATCGCCTTCATGTACTACTGTTCTTCCAAGATGTTTTTTTAGCGCGGGATAAAGCGTGTCCATAACCAAAGAACTTTTTCCACTTCCTGAAACCCCGGTTATACAGATAAACTTTCCTAAAGGGAATTTTACATCTATTGACTTTAAATTGTGTTCCCTTGCGCCTTTAAGAATAAGCGCTCTATCAGCTTCTTTTTTTCTATCAGTATTGTTACTTAATCTTGGAATTTTCAGCTTTCCTGTAAGATAGTGACCGGTCAAAGAATCTTCTGGTGGATTATCTAGCAAGTTCTCTATGATGCCCTGAAATACAATTTTTCCTCCATGAACGCCTGCTCTTGGTCCTACATCTACAATATAGTCAGAGCTACGAATGATATTCTCATCATGTTCAACAACAATCACTGTATTACCCAGATCTCTCAATTCCTTAAGAGTATTTACAAGTCTATTGTTATCTCTTAAATGTAAGCCAATGGTAGGTTCATCTAGTACATAAGTTACACCGGTCAAACCCGAACCTATTTGTGTGGCAAGCCTGATTCTTTGCGATTCGCCGCCTGAAAGTGTTGTGGCGGTACGGGAAAGAGTTAAATATTCAAGTCCAACATCGATCAAAAACTTCAATCTCCTACTTATTTCTCTTAGTAGCTCTCCCACTATTAACATTTTATGATCACTTAATTCAACAGAATTTATTGTTTCATATATCTTTGTTATTGTTAGATTTGATAATTCAGAGATATTTAAGCCCTGTAATTTTACCCCCAGCGCTTCCTGTCTGAGTCTTTGCCCATTACACTTTGAACAGGTCTTGAAAACCATATATTTATTTTCCATCCATTCCCGAATATCTGCAGAATTGGTTTCCCTGTATCTTCTTTTAAGGCTGTTCATTATACCTTCATAAGGTTTCTTAACTTCATATTTTATTCTTTCTGAACGATAAACGAAATTTATGTCATCTTCTGTGCCATAAAGAATTGCTTGTCTTACTTTTTCACTAAGTTCTTTCCAGGGTTTATGTGGGTCTTCATTGAAATGTTGAAGCACTTTCAATATGTGTCTCATTGAAAAACTATCTTTTGCCTTTGAAATAGCAGTTATAGCTCCATCATATACACTTTTATCAGGATCAATAACAAGATTTTCAGAAAATTCTTTTGTATAACCCAATCCATGGCAATTAGGGCATGCTCCATAAGGATTATTAAAAGAAAATATTTTTGGGTTGATCTCAGGTAAACTAAGACCGCAAATAGGACATGCGAAGTTCTCACTGAATGTATGTCTCTCATCGGTTTCAAGATTTTCTATCTCTACAAAGCCTTTTCCTTCATGTAAAGAAATTTCTATGCTGTCAGTTAATCTGGTAGTATTTTCTTCATTGACCTTGATCCTGTCTACAACGAGACTTATAGTGTGCCTTTTATTCTTTTCGAGATTAATGTTTTCTTCTAGATCGTAAATATTCCCATCAATTTCTATGCGAACGAAACCCCGTTTTTTAAGTACTTCCATTTCATTCTTGAACTCTCCCTTTTTTCCTTTTGCTATGGGTGCTAATATTGCAATTTTTGCGTTATCATCGAATTTTGAAAAAACAGTTTCAACAATCTCGTCAACAGTTTGCTTTTCAACAGGCCTTCCGCATTGGGGACAATGAGGGATTCCCACTCTTGCATAAAGTACTCTTAAATAGTCATGGATCTCTGTTACAGTGCCAACAGTTGATCTGGGATTGTGACTAACAGTCTTCTGTTCAATTGCAATTGAAGGTGAAAGGCCTTCAATGGATTCAACATCTGGTTTTTTTAGCTCACCAAGATACTGTCTTGCATAATTCGAAAGAGATTCAAGGTATCTTCTTTGACCTTCCGCATAGATAGTGTCAAGAGCAAGAGATGATTTTCCCGAACCTGAGAGTCCGGTGATGACTGTAAAAGTATTTTTTGGAATACTGACATCAATATTTTTGAGGTTATGCACTCTTGCGCCCCGAACCACAATGTAATCATGCATTAGCACAATCCTCCACTATTTCAACCAGTTCACTGGAAATATTATTTACTGTTTCTTTATCGGCACCTTCGACCATAATGCGAATGTAAGGTTCGGTCCCTGAAGGTCTTACAACGACACGTAGGTAATTCTCTTTATTTAGCTTTTCTAAAATTCTCTTAAGCTTTTCACATTCCATAACTTCCTTTTTATTAGGAGTAGACACGTTTTTTAGAGTCTGTGGATAAACAGGAAATTTGTTATAAAAGTCGTTAAGCGTTTCTGATCCTATTGCAAGGGTATTTAACGTTTCAAGCGTTGTAATCAGACCATCACCTGTTGAATTTCGATCCATGAAAATGATGTGTCCGGACTGTTCGCCACCAAGATTACCGTTGATTTCTATCATTTTTGACAAAACATATTTGTCTCCAACTTTTGTTCTTAAAAGCTTGATATTTAGATCTTCAAGATACTTTTCGAAGCCAAGGTTGGACATTACAGTTGATACTACAACGTTTCCCTTCAATCTTCCTTCTGATTGCATTTTTTTGGCATTCAATGCCATTAACATATCTCCATTAACTACTTTGCTTTCAGGTAATACAAACAGGCATCTGTCAGCATCACCATCAAATAAAACACCTATTTCATCATTGTTTAACTTATCACCAATAGCTTCTGGATAGAGCGAACCACAATTATCATTGATGTTTACACCATTTGGTTCTATAAAATGGAGATCAGCCTTTATATTAAGTGAATTTAAAATATCTTCAATAACTGATACAATGGCGCCATTTGCGCCGTCAAGGGCTAACTTTCCTTCGAACAAAGGTCTCTCTTTATATTGCTCAAGCACATATTCGAGGTATTCATCTCTGTAGAAGGGTGCATATCTAATTTTACCAACACTGGAATGTAATGCATAATGCAGAGGTTGTTCTGACATAAGATTCTCGATTTCAACTTCTGCATCATCCGTTGCTTTTTTGCCTTTTTCTATAACTTTTATTCCATTATAAACAGCAGGATTGTGAGAAGCAGATATCATGGCTCCGATATAGTTGTGTTTTTTTGTTAAATAGGCAAGAGCCGGTGTTGAAAGCACACCAACCAGATCAACATCCATTCCTGCAGAAGCAGATCCCGATGAAAATGCGCTTTCGAGCAAATCACCTGAACTGCGAGTATCTTTTGCTATTAATAGTTTTTTGTATTTTCCTGCATAAAGTCTTGATACAGCATTTCCAACTTTCATTGCAAGTTCTGGTGTAAGTTCTTCATTAATTGTTCCGCGCAGTCCGTCAGTACCAAAGAGTTTTTTCATTTTTAAACCCTCCAAATCATTGCATTTGTCTATACGTTAGTGTACCATGAAATTAGATTGACATCTTTAATGCCAGCAGTTATAATTATTGCGGTTATTTGGAGAGATGGCCGAGCGGTCGAAGGCGTACGCCTGGAGAGCGTATGATGGTTATCATGCCGTCCGTGGGTTCAAATCCCACTCTCTCCGCCAGAGATGGGGTAGTAATACCCCGCTTTTTTAGTTAGAGGTGGAAAATGAAAGTCGAAAAACTCTTAAGAAAACTGAAAATGTTTCCAAAAAAGTCTCTTGGCCAAAATTTTTTAACGAACAGAAGTATTGCAGAAAGAATCGTAAAACTATCAGAACTAAAAAAAGATGAAACAATAATAGAAATTGGCATTGGTACAGGAGTACTAACTGAAGAAATTGCAAAATATGTGAAAAACGTTATAGGCTTCGAAATAGATAGTAATATGAGGAAACTTCACCATGATCTACTTTCAATGGATAATGTTGAGATTATATACGATGATTTTCTAAAACAAGACCTATATAATTATAGTGTGGATAAATTAAAGTATGTCGCTAATATTCCATATAATATTACCTCACCTTTACTGGAAAAGATTGTTTTCAATGGGCCACAGTTTATTTCAGCAGTACTTATGGTTCAAAAAGAGTTTGCTGAACGAATGCTGGCAAGACATGGTTCAAAAAAATATGGGTCAATGACAGTTAAGCTGAAGACTTTTCTCAATATAAATAGAAAGATGGATATCTCAAAAAGGAATTTTTATCCTGTACCGAATGTTGATACTGTTGTTATTAAGTTAGATTTCAGAAAGAATATCCCTATAGATTTTAGTAAGAGAAAGGCTTTTAACAGTTTTGTAAATGTTTGCTTTTCACACAGGAGGAAACAGTTGAAGAATAATTTAAAGGGATTAGTGGAAAAGCCAGAAGAATTTATTGGAGAATACGAAATAAATCCAAAAATAAGGGCTGAAGAACTTAACTTAGATCAATTTGTTACTCTTTTTGAAGGATATCAAAGGGTGGTTAAATGAATTCTTCCTTATTTAGAGAAATAATAAATACTTTGGTGGAAGCGGTACTGGTTATCGATGCTAAAGAAAAGATTATATTAATCAACGATGAAGCGTGCAATATCCTGGGTTTGGAGAGGAATAGAGTTTTGGGTAAAAGTGTGATCGACACGGTTCCCAATACTCGATTGCATATTGTTCTAAAAACTGGTAAACCAGAACATAATAAAGTACAGTATTTAGGTAAAAAAACAATAGTAACAAATAGGATTCCATTGATTGATAAAGATGGAAAAGTATATGCTGTTATGGCAGTGTTTAGAGATATCACATCAGTTCAAAAAATGGCTGAAGAGGTTACAAATCTTCGAGAAGTTGAAGCAATGTTGACTGCGATAATTGATTCAACACATGACGCTATTTCGGTAGCGGATTCATCAGGAAGAATTATTATGGTCAATAAGGCGTATACCAGAATCACTGGTATGAGCGCAAAATATGTAGTTGGTAAAATGGCTACAGTAGATATTTCAGAAGGTTCATCGTTACATTTTGAAGTTGCAAAAACAAAAGAACCAATATTTAATGCGAGATTAAAGGTAGGTCCTGCTAAAAAAGAGGTTGTGGTAAACGTTACACCGTTTTTTGTAAAGAATGAGTTCAAAGGCAGTGTAGGAGTTATTCATGACATTTCGGAAATTGAGAAGCTGGCCAAAGAGCTTGAAGATACAAGAAGAATGTTAAGACATGTAAAAGCCCATTACACTTTTGATGATATTGCTGGGTCATCAAACAAGATGCAGGTAGCCATTGAGCAGGCTAAGAAGGTATCCAAAACGAAAATGACTGTGTTATTAAGAGGCCCTAGTGGAACCGGTAAAGAGTTGTTTGCGCACGCTATCCATAATGCCAGTGGGAGAGCCAATCAAAGCTTTATTAGCGTAAACTGTGCGGCTTTACCGGAATCAATACTAGAATCAGAATTATTTGGTTATACCGAAGGTGCTTTTACAGGTGCAAGTAAAGGTGGAAAGCAAGGATTATTAGCGGAAGCAAATAAAGGCACACTTTTTCTTGATGAAATAGGAAAAATGAGTTTAAATGTACAATCAAAGTTTCTAAGATTTTTGCAGAATAAAGAAGTGACCCCTGTTGGAGGCAGTAAATCTTATAAGATAGATACAAGGGTAATTGCAGCAACAAATCTGGATCTTGAAAAATTAATGGAAAAAGGAGAGTTTCTTTCTGATCTCTACTATCGACTAAATGTTGTTCCAATAATTATTCCGCCTTTGAAGGAGCACCTGGAAGATCTCCCTGAAATTGCTTCAATAATCCTTATGAGACTTAATCAGGAATATGGAAGGGTAGTAGAAGAAATTTCTCCAGGGGCAATAAGGTCATTGCAGGAATATAGTTGGCCTGGAAATGTGAGAGAATTAGAGAATATAATTGGACGTTCACTTATAAATATGGAACCAGAAGAGAAAGTAATATTGTTAAAACATATACCTGTACTAAGCGATCATTCAGAAAATATAATTGAGAAAAATACAGAAGGTAATTTGAATGAAATTGTTGATGAGTATGAGAAGAGTATCATTTTGAATGCCCTTGAGAGAAACAAAGGTAATAAAACAAAAACAGCAAAAGATCTTGGAATAAGCATTAGAGCGCTATATTATAAGCTTGAAAGATATGGCAAGGCAGGTTCACAAACCTTTTGAGTAATGATATAATTTTATTGACCCCTCGGGGGCGAAATGGTCTCGACGGGGTCAGTGAACACAGAGGAGCGAGTCGAGGTTTCCAGCGCCTCGTAAAAAAGCTGGAAAGGCATACTAAATTGCCGAACCTAAATTTGCACTCGCTGCATAAATAAATGTAGCGCGCCTCTGAGGAATAGTGGTACGGAGTTCCTCAGAAGGGTGTCATAGATCCGGACCTAGCCTGAGGTTTCGCCTCTGGATCTTAGGGACAATTAAGAGGCTTGGAAAGATTCAGTTTGTCTGTGTACTGTAATCTTTCGACATAGAACGCAGACTGCGCTCGGAGTGCCTCTGTGTGAACTGACTTCGGACGCGGGTTCGATTCCCGCCGCCTCCACCAATATTTAAAACAGCCCAAAGGGCTGCTTTTTTATTTTAAAAATTTCATTCTGCCTTATCAAATTTGTATAAATACTTCTCTAGGTCTACTGAATTATCTTTGTCAAAAATGATTCCCTCTAACTCAAGAAGTTGTCTCTGAAGATTGTATCCTTCAAAATCTTTAAGACTTATTTTTCCTGTGCTATTAATAACACGGTGCCATGGTACATCATTTTTGTTTAATGACGAAAGGGCATAACCTACGTATTTCGCGCTACAACCTGCGTTTTTCGCAACGCGTCCATAAGTTGAAACCTTTCCTTCGGGAATTCTTTTCACTATCTCATAAACTCTCTCAAAAAGATTTTGCTTCATTTTCTCACCATTTTTTATTCACAAAAATTCAGTATTATCATTAATACTAGCTTAACACTTGTGGGTGAATAAAAGTATATAAGTTTTAGATGATAATATTTATGAGGTGACAGTTGATGAAGGTTGTTAGAGTAATAAATAGTATTCCGGGATATTATGAATTGTTAAAATTGTATGAGGAAATTGATAAAAAGATAGCCAGATTAAAAGAAAAAACTACACTTTCCTGTATTCTTGGATGCAGAAAATGTTGCGAAACATCAGCTGAGAATATTCAAGTTTCCATATTTGAATTAATACCTCTGGCAGTAGAGTTATGGAAAAATGATTCAGCAAATATAATACTTGAGAAAATTGATGATCAAGAATTATCGAAAAACTGTGTTCTCTACGTAAGAGACTCTTTGATATGTAAAAATGGGGGCTGCAGTTTTTATAAGCATCGTCCTTTAATATGCAGACTTTTTGGTTTTTCAGCAGTAATGAATAAATATGGTAAAAGAGAGTTAAGTGTTTGCAAATTCATGGGTAGTTCAAGAAATGAACTCATTCAAGAAATAAGAAATAAAGTAGAAGACAGTGGAGATCTGCCTGCTTATTCAGAATACACTCAAAGAATGATGGGAATAAATCCTTACCTTGGTCAAAATCGTTATCCTATTAATATCGCCATTAAAAATGCGATAGAATTGATAGGTTATAAATTAATGCTAATTGAAAATTTGGAAAGTGATACTCAAAAGCCAGAATATTCAGTATGATTGCTTTGATGGGTATTTACAAAAAATATACCCTGTGATATTATTTTTTTACCTGGCCCCATAGGATAACGGCTAATCCATCGGATTCTCAGTCCGAAAATCGGGGTTCGATTCCCCGTGGGGCTGCCAGATAATCCCTTGATAAAAAGACCCAAATAATGGGTCTTTTTTTTATTTGATTGAAGATGTTTTATAATTTTATGTAACATCCGGGAAGTCTTAATTCTAAATTGAAAATTACTTTATAGTGAGGGTATGATTATGAGTAACATGATAATTGATCTGCTAACTAAGCGCTTTAGTGCTAGAGAATTCCAGAGTAAAAAAATAGAACAAAATACTATTAATTATATCTTGAATGCAGGAAGAATGGCTCCTTCAGGAGGCAATGAGCAACCATGGAAGTTCGGAATTATCGATGAAAAATATATGATTCATAGAATTTCAGAATATACATATAGTCAAAATTGGATTAATGCAGCGCCACTAGTAATTGTTTTGTGTACAGACAAATCAAAAGTCAAAGCTGCTAAAGAACTACAATCAAAGAGATTTCCTGAAAAAGAAAAGATGATTTTAGATATAGATGATGAGTTGTTTGAGGTTCTAAATATGGAAGAGCACCAAACAAAAATAGCAGGCGCCCTTATTATGCTTGCAGCTTTAGAAAAAGGTGTCTATACAACATGGGTTTCGAAATTTCAATCAAACAAAATCTCAGAATTATTAAATTTGCCAGGTAATTATTCGGTTTCCGAATTGCTTGTTATGGGTTATCCGAAAGAAAGTAATTCACTTCAACCGAAGAAAAAGCTTTCTGATTTAACCTTTTTCAACATATCCTAATAATGAAGAGATTTTTTTGATGAATTTAAACGATATTCAACCCAGCCAGCTTTACATAAGTAAAATAAAACTTGATTCTGCTTTAGATGCTCTGCAGTCAACTGGATTTGACAAAAAAAGAGCTCTTCCTATAATTATTATTAATAATAAGAAAATCCTATCAGATGGTCATTCAAGAGCACTTGCCGCGTTCATGGAAGGTTATAAAGAAATACCAGTTTACTATGATAAAGACGAATTAAATATTAAAATGTATGAAATTTCTGTCCGTTGGTGTTTTGAGCAAGGAGTAACAACCATTGCTGATTTGAAAAACAGAATTATTAACGAAAAAGAATACAAAGAATTGTGGCTGGAGCGATGTAAAAAAATGCATAAAAAACTAAATAGAGAATAAAACTTATTATGAGTCACTTCACATTTTCTGAACTTCCGTACAACGAACAACCTACTAACGTACAACATTACTTGCTCCAATTGGTTCACGGTTCACGTCTTTTGAATTTTCTATGGATGATGAACATGGTTTTTACTTTTACCATACGCTAAACCCCAGATACAATACCCGATTTTTATTGTTTTATCCGCCGAAGGCGCAAATCCGATCTCATCTCGCATATCCGATAGATCTTCAAATCGGATATCAACGGTTTTTCGCTCCAATCGGTTCACGGTCAACGGTTAACGGTTCACGTCTTTTAGTGTTTTTTGGTATTTCTCTCAGACTCTCGTTTCGCATTTCTTGAACTTACGATGGACGAAGCTTGCCATTAGGCAAGCGTTGGACGAAACGAAGTGTTGGACGATGGACGTGGTTTTTACTTTTACCATACCCTATACCCCAGAACCCAAAACCGGTTTTTACAAGGTCTCTTCTCTCAAAGTTCTTTCGGTGGATTTTCTCCAGTAATATAATACTCAGGAATCTGACCTATATCAGGTATGTCATTTTTATGTTTTTCAATTTCTGTTAAATATTTTTCTGCTGTAATTTTCCAGGTATATTTTTCTCTGACTCTTCTTACAGATTTCTTTTGCAGCGATTCATAGTTTTCATAATCAATGAGTAAGCTTTCAAGTCCTTTTTTTATATCCTCGATGTTTTGTGGATCGACAAGCACGCCATACTTTTCTCCATTATCTCTTAGTATTTCTGAAGGGCCACCATTTTTGGTCGCTACTACAGGTAGACCACATGCCATGGCTTCGATTGGAGCAAGCCCAAATGGTTCATAGAGTGTCGTTATTGCAAAGACGGATTGCCACTCAGAAGCTACTCTATAAAGTGAAGATAATTCTTTCTGATTTGTTATGTCAAGAAAAAACACTCTATCCTGCAGTTTTTCTTTTTTAATAAGCTCTATTAGTTGACCAAGTACCTTTCTTTCAGGTTGAGGCTTTTCTTTATATTTTTCATACGGATCTGTCAGACTTCTTAATACAATGATAAGATTTGTTTTTTCTTTAAGCTCCTCACTTGCAATGTACGCTTTAAGCAAACCTATGTGATTTTTTTTAGGTTCAAGTCTGCTTGATGCTACTATTAGTGGCTTCCCAATTCTTTCAGGTGTACCATATTTTTTTATTGTATTTTGTATTTTATCTTTTATTTTGTTATCTATTTTCTGGGTTTGACTGTTGAAAATTTGAGTGTTTACTCCCGGAGAAATTTCAGCAAACTTACCATCATTTTTAACATCAACCCAATCCTTATACATTTCATGGGCGTATTGTTGAAATCTTTCCATTGATGTACTTACTATGTTTACCGAGGAATATTTCATGGCTAATCTTTCAGCTGTGATCCTTGAAGTAAATTTGTAATCACTATTCATTTTTTCAAAACTATCATATATACTGGCCATTTTGTCCATTTTTTGTGCACCAAGAGAATGTGCAGTGAAAGAAAATGGAATCCCTGTATTTTTAGCAAAAATAACTCCAGCAATCCCTCCATCTCCATAATGAGTGGTAACAAAATCAGGCATAACATTTATAGAATCATAATATTTTTCAATTCCGTGCGCATATTCGCCTAAATATGGCCACAATTCTTCCTTTGGTAAGAAGCTTTTTCCACCAAAATCAATTCGAATAATGTTGATGTTATCCATATCTGGATATTTATCAAATCTTTCTTTGAATTCCGGCCAATCAGGATCGACAATTCGTCTGGTAAATATATCAATGATAATGCCTTTTTGTGCCAGCTCATATGCTACTTCCTTAACGTAAACAAGCTGGCCACCAAAATCAGGATGCATAGTCCAGTAACTATCTTCGGGGTCGAAATTTCCCTGTGGATTAAAAAAAGCTATTCGCATGCTTCTCCCTCCAATCCGTATGTTTTGACTATTTTTTCGATGTTTGGCAATGGTTTATCCTTTTTATGCTCAATTCTGTAAGCAGATACGATATTTCCAATTTTAGCTGATTCAAATATTGTCTTTCCTTTAATAAGTCCATAAAAAGTACCTGCCCAAAATGCGTCTCCTGCACCTGTTGTATCTATTACCTTTTTTGCCACGCTTTCTAATTTTTCTGTTTGTTTTCCATCTGAAATGATAGAACCTTCTTTTCCCAGTGTCAAAATTACATTGTTGACACCGTGTTCATGAAATCGTTCAATTTGCTTGTCGGGGACACCTTCACCGAAAATATGATAGGCATCATCCAATGAAGGTTTAACGAGATAAAGATCCTTCAATAAATCCTGTATAAACTGTTTTCCGTTGTGTCCTCTTTCCCAAAGGATTTCTCTATAATTAGGTTCTAAGGAAACTTTCACATCTGACCTTCGTGCAATCTCTATCATTTTTAGCAGATTAGCTCTGGCTGGTTTTCTAGACAAAGGCCAGGTAGTTGTGTGGAAAAACTCTGCTTTTTTTATTATTTGATCAAAGTCTTGAGGTAGTTCTAGATAATAATCTGCTTCTCTTAAAGGTAAGAATTCAGGTGAACCCTTTGATTTGCAGATCAGGACAAAAGACGTGTGATGAACCTCATCCATTTGGATATATTTGGTTGTTATTCCTTTACTTTCAAGACGTTCTCTATAAGATCTGCCTAAAGAATCATTGCCTAGTCTTGAGATGATTATAGGATACATTCCCAGGTCTTTAATATGAGAAGTTAGGTTTCCAGGGGAACCACCATAAAACTTATCAAATGATTTTGATTCTGATAAAGAATCACAGTATTCATGCGTAATCATATCAAATAATAATTCCCCAGCTATAATAATTTTTCCCATAATTTCTCCTCATGATCATTATTTTCTTTTAGTATGTTCTCACTAATTCTATTTTTGAACATTACAAGCAGAATAATTCTATTTTATGCCTGTTTGAGATGCGCTTTTTACATACTGACCCTGCAAAATTATAAACAGAACCAAAACAGGAACAGTCATCATTGTAGCAAACACCATTATATCTCCCCAGTTTCTTGGATATTGACCAAAAAATACTTGCATGGCTACTGGTAATGGTCTTACTTCTGGTCCACGTGTTACCATCAATGGCCACAGGAAGAAACCCCATTGCATTAAGAAATGTAGTATCGCTACACTTGATAGTATTGGTTTAGATAAAGGAAGCGCGATTTTCCAGTAAATCTTAAACCAACTTGCGCCATCTATAAGAGCAGCTTCTTCAAGGGCTTTAGGAAATCCAAGAAAAAATTGATAAAAAAGAAATATATATAAAGGATATGCTACAAAAGGTATGATCTGAACGTGATAAGTATTTAACCAGCCAAATTGGTTGGTCATTAGAAGCAGAGGAATTGCTATAGCCTCAAAAGGGATTATCATTAAGGCAACAACAAGAGTTACCAGTGTATTTCTACCACGAAAAGTAAATCTTGCCAGTCCAAAAGCCAACATGCTGTTAATGAAGAGCCCGCCTATAATTGTTGTACTAACGATAAAAACGGAATTAAAGAAAAAACGTCCAAATTCCATTCTATTGAATACATCTTTAAAGTTTTGAATCGAAAAGCTATCAGGAACAAAAGCCTTTAATGAACCCATTTTTCTAAGAATATCTGATTCATCAGGATTTAAAGAAGTAGAGAACATGTAAACAAGCGGAAATAGAAAAAATATGCCGAAAATAAATAGCAACACATAACCAATAATTTTATTTAAAAGTTCTACTCTTTTTTTACTGCGTGTTTTTGCAACAGCCATATTATCCAACCTCTCTTTCTTCACCCAGAATCTTCCTCTGGATAATGGAAATCGCTAAAACTATTAGGAAAAATACGACCGTTATAGCAGAAGCATACCCAATATACTGTCTTTGATAACCCTGGTTATATAAATGTAAAACGACTGTATAGGTTGCTCCACTTGGCCCGCCATTTGTCATTACCTTAACCTGAGTGAACAATCTGAATGCAAGAATTGTTGTTGAAATAACAACAAAAACAGTAGTGTTTTTTAGCTGAGGCAAGGTTATTTTCCAGAATTGTTTCCACTTATTCGCTCCATCGATTCTTGCAGCTTCATACAAGGTTATTGGTATTTCCTGTAGTCCAGCTAAAAAGATTAGCATCTGAAAACCTACACCCTGCCAAATTGACATTAGCATTATCGCCGGTAAAGCCCAGTTAGGATTTGTCAAAAAGCTTATGGTTTCCCATTTGCCGAAGGTTAACATCCCCATGAATCCATTTATTAATCCTTCTGGGTTGTAAAGAAAAGTCCAGATGACAGAAACCACAACCATTGCTGTTACAGTTGGTAAAAAATAGACGGTTCTGAATAATTTGGTAAGCTTTAATCTTTGATTTACTAGCATTGCAAGAATTAGAGCCAAAGCAGTTTGAACAGGAACTACAACTAAAACAAACACAAAATTATTGCGTAAACTTTGCCAGAATAACTCGTCATTTATAAGTCTTTCATAATTTGCAAGTCCAACAAATTTTGCTGGTGATCTAGCAATTAGTCTTGTGTTTGTAAAAGAAAGATAAAATGCTGAAAAAAATGGATAAATCATAAATATGCCAAGTAGTATTAATCCAGGTAAGATGAAAATCAAGGCATATTTAAGGCTGCGCTTCTTTTCATAATGCATTTTTGCCACAAGATCTCCCCCTTTAATTAGGAAAAAGGGGGGAGTAAATCCCCCCTGATCACTTCACTTAGATTAAATTAGTCCATTGGATATCCATCATTGTATTCTATATCGCGATCGATCTCTTCTACTGCATTATTAAGTTCCTTCCTGATATCTGAACCGTTAGCAATATTTTGCAAGGCCTGTGTAAATGCTGAGGTTATTGTTGGATATGCTGGTGTTACAGGTCTAGGAACAGCTATTGTTTCAAGCTGTTCTACAAATAAGCTAAGAGGGCCACCTTCTCCATAAAGTTCTGACATTTCAGCAGCACTTAGTCTTGATGGAACAGCGCCATTAGCATTAGTCATCTTCACTATTTCTTCTGGTCTTAGAATGAATTCAAGGAACTTCCATGCAGCTTCTGGATTATCACATTCTGTTGTAATACTCCATGCCCATGACCCCATACCGGTTGCCTGTCTGAAGATTTTTGGAGCAGGTAATAGCACCAGATCGTCACCAAGTTCTTCTTTGTACGTATTGTACATCCAGTGTCCTGTCCATGAAAGAGCGTTTCTTCCAAGAATAAATTCATTCTCAGATGCTGGATTTGGATTTGCGTAACCTTTTTCAAAAAGACCCTGTAACCATGCGGCTGCGGCAAGTGCTTCGGGTCCGTTCAGTGCGCCTTCAGCAGACATGTAATTTGATCTATCAATTAGATCAGCACCAAAAGCCTGGAAGAATGGCGATAAACCATAAGTGTACCATTCACCAACATCAAACATTTTGAAGTCAATTGCATATCTAACTTCATCAAGTTCTTGTGTCTTCTTTACTATGTCCATGAATTCCAGGAATGTCCATGCATCATCAATGCCTTCTGGTATTCGAGCATCTACCTTTTCGAGGTATTCAAGATTTCCCCAGAATGAAAGACCCGAGTCAAAGGTCCCAAGAGCGTAGAGTCCACCGTGATATGTTCCCTGATCAATGATTGAGGGTAAAAAGTCATTCAGCATTTTTTCAGGTACTAAATTGTCAAGGGGCCGTAAATAAACTGCCCATGCGTAATTTGCAATATATGGGCCATCAAGGTCAAGAACATCTGGAAGATCACCTGCAAGAGCTGCAGAGTTTACCTGGTCATTATAGCTTCCTTCAGGCAACTGTACAGCATTGACATAAACTTCATCTTGCATTTCATTGAATCTCTTTACTTGATCGTTAATTACCTCTCTTTCTGCACCTCTTCCCGAGTGGAACCAGAGTGTAATCTCAACTGGTTCAGCTGCAAAATAAACGGAAGAAAATGCAAGAAATAAAACTAAGGTTAAAACAAGTCCAAGTTTCTTTGACATAAAACGTACCTCCTTTTTTTATTAATCCCCAAAGGGGTTAGTTATGATCCTAAAATTCTTTTCATTTGCAAGTTGTTGAATTCTATCTTTGTTCTCGTCTGAAATATCTGAAGCTACGAGTTTTTCTTTGCCAGTCCACTCATTTATTAATACAAGTGATTTTTTAAAGTGCTTTGAGGAGCTTGCCATTATATACAAATCGTTTACAGTTTTACATATCATGCTTTTTGCTTCAGACTCTAAGAGTGTTGACGCATAGTATCCGTTTTCATCAAAGCCGTTTATACCAACAAAAGCCTTGTTTATGTTGTATTTTCTAAAAAAATCACCTGCGTTTAGATCTAAAAAATTCATTGTACTTAACTGAAAAAAACCACCCATGGCAAGCATTTTTACATTGGGAAATTCTGCGACTTTATTCATTATGTATAGAGAATTCGTTACAATGGTTATGTTAATAGGAGGATTCTTAAGTAGTTCTTCTGCAAAAAACAGTGCTGTACTTCCTGCATCAATGAAAATTACATCATTCTTGTCGACAAGTCTGCTTGCAATCTTGGCAATCTCGCGTTTCTCATCTACATCAATAGCAATCTGTTCCTGAAATACAGGATCGTATCGATGCGCACTTATGCTAACTGCGCCGCCACGTACTCTTTTGAGGAGGCCCTTTGATTCTAATTCTTTAAGATAATTTCTAATCGTGACTTCAGATACATTAAGCTCCTCAGCAAGGATAGAATTGTTAATTTTTCCATATTTTCGCAATTTTTCAATTATCGTTGCTTTTTTTTCTTCTGTAGACATAATAAGCCTCCGAAATTAGTTTATCATTCGATTAATAGCATTACCAAAAATGAATAGCAACGTTTATTCTTGATTAAGTTCAATTATTTGTGTTTAGTGAGTCTTTCGTAACTCTTATGAATAATTTCGAAATATCTTTCGAAAAGTTTCGATAATACGATGAAGTAAAAGAAAAAATAAAGTATCGAAAGTTATATTGAATGACAAATACGATATTTTCTAATTGTTTTTATTGTATTGCCACGATAAAATATGAATAAAAGGTATTGTTAGGAGGATAAAGAAATGAAACATGATTTTGATAGTGTCATAGAAAGAGTAGGGACAAATTGTTTTAAATGGGATTTTACGGAAGAAATATTTGGAAAATCAGAGATATTACCAATGTGGGTAGCAGATATGGATTTTAAATCACCAGAAGAGGTTATAAAAGCTATTGAGGAAAGAGCAAAACACGGAGTTTTCGGTTACACTGCAAGACCCAATTCATTATATGAATCAATAATAGAATGGTTAGATAAACGATTCAATTGGGAAGTAGAAAAAGAATGGATTCTTTTTACTCCTGGAGTTGTACCTGCTATTGTTCTTGCGATCCAAGCTTACACTAATCCTGGAGATGGTGTAATCATTCAACCACCTGTTTACAAGCCATTTTTTGGAGCTGTAGAAAACAATGACAGGAAGCTCATTAAAAACCCTCTGAAAATTAGTGAAGGTAAATATAGAATTGATTTTGATGATTTGAGAAGTAAGGTGATCAATGGAGCAAAAATGCTTATTTTATGCAGTCCGCACAACCCAGTTGGACGAGTGTGGAATAAAGATGAACTTGAGCAATTGGGATTTTTCGCTAAGAAGCATAACCTAATTGTTATTTCTGATGAAATACATGCTGATATTGTTTATAAACCAAACAAACATACTCCTTTTTTGAATGTAAATAATGTTTTTGATGACTTTAGTATTGTTTGCATGGCACCCAGTAAAACATTCAATCTCGCTGGACTGGAAACCTCATTTGTGATAATTAAAAACAAATCCTTGAGAAAAGAATTTGAAAAATATATAAAGAAAAATTCACTGTGGATGACAAATATTTTTGGAATTGTTGCTGCTGAAGCAGCTTATAGATTTGGTGAACAATGGCTTGATAGCTTATTAAACTATTTAAGTGGTAATATTAAATATATAGAGAATTTTATTGAACAAAGGCTTCCTGAAGTGGAATTTACTAAACCAGAAGGAACATATCTGGCATGGCTTGATTTCAGGAAGCTGGGGTTACCTAATGATACAATAAAAAATCTGTTAGTCGAAAAAGGCAGGGTAGGTTTGAATGACGGTCCTGATTTTGGAAAAGAAGGAGAAGGTTTTCAACGCCTGAATTTCGGGTGTCCTAAAATACTTCTAAAAGATGGACTTGAAAGGATTGAAAAAGCTATAAATAGTTTATAGCATAATTTGCTAAAAAATTTTATTTAATAAAGCTCTGGAGGTGAAGAAATGAAAAGAACGATAATTCTAATTTTGCTTGTGTTGTTATCTTCAATATATTTTGCTTTTGGTCCTGAGGTGGAATTTGGAACTAAAACCCTTGGAACAGATAGTTATTTTGTATATGGTCTTCATTATCCAATAGAAGAGGTGGTTCCTGGACTGGATTTGGATATCGGATTTAGCGCATATCAAACAGAAATTGCCGGTCCAGTGTATTTTGGTAAACCCAATCCCTCTGCTACCCCGTCAACAAATATAATCAATGGATTAACTCTTTATGAAATACGTTTGCATAACAACGTCATGGACATAAGATATGGTGATATGGGTTTTTATTCAAAGGGTATAGGTTTGTTGCTCGATTCATATACAAAATATGACGCTTATGCCTTTGATGCTAAATTGCTCTTATTTAACCCGGGGATTTCTATTCACATACCTTTTGAAATAACTTCCTTCGTTCCTCTTGGATACAAAAAAACTTCCTCACTTTGGTGGGGAGGAATTTTGTGGGAATTGCCTTATAATATTCATTTTGACTCAACAGTTGTATGGGAAAGCAATAGCACAATAAATGAAGTAAAAAAACCAACGAGTGATGCAACAGACAATGAGTACAAATACCCAGTTGTTGGATTAAAAACTTCAGTTGATTTCCGTGCATTTGATTGGAAGTTATTTAGATTGGCTCCTTCTCTTGAATTTGCTGGTTTGTCAACAAGAAAATTTGATCATTACGGTATGTCTATAGGACTTGGAGGAAGACTTTCTATACTGGATATGATTTGGTTTAAAGGTGGCGGATTATGGCATTACAAAGATTTTATACCGGGTTACTTTGATTTTGACTACGAATATAAAAAGTTTATGATGATATACCATGATGATAAGGACATAAAGTTACCGGCATTAAGAGCTGATAGTGATTCGGGTTTTGGTTGGTTCTTAAAAGGACATTTTTCTCTTGGAAAATACGTTATCCTTCAGGCAAATCTTGAGTGGTATCAGCATATTTCTCATTACTCACCACTTCTAGAAGGATATTTGAGAGTGAGAATTCCTGAGGTTAATTTGGGAGACTTTAGCGCACCGGAATTTTTTATAGAGGGTAATTACTATCAAAACAACTTCGACTTTGAAAAAACCTTCTCTGAAGATTGGAATAATGGATTGTTCAATAAGAATACCAGGTTGAGTCTTGGAATTATTTATCCTCTGGCATTGGATACTGTTGCTCGTTTCAATATGGAGTACAACCCAGGGGCTGATGGATTCGACTATAATATAATGTTTGATACAGATTTTAAAGGACTTCCAGAAATGTAAGCTATTATAATAGGGCTTCTAAATAAAGCCTTGTTTTTTAAAAAGTAAGGTTAACATAAGAAAATATTACCAGGAGGGGTAAAATGTACTTTAATGATAGTGGAGAAAAGAATACAGAACGGGTTTTAGAAATTGTTTTTAATGAAGCTAAGAAAAATAAAATCACTAAAGTAGTCCTACCGTCAACCAGAGGAATAGTTGCTAAAAAAGCATTGAATATGGTTCCTGATGGACTAGACATTGTAATCGTGACTCATTCAGTTGGTTTTAAAGAAACAGGCGGAGACGAATTTAATGATGAAGTTAGAGAGGAATACAAAAATACACAGCACAAAATCCTAACTACAACACATTTATTCAGGGGGATAGAAGGATATTTTTATAAAACAAAACAGGGAGTTTACCCTCCACAGATACTTGCAGAAGCGCTCAGACTATTTGGTGAAGGAACAAAAGTTGCTATAGAAATTGCAATAATGGCAGCAGATGCCGGACTCGTACCTGTTAACAAGTGGATTATAAGTGCAGGAGGAACAGGAAAAGGATTGGATACAGCATACATTTTGCAGGCTTGTAATTCGAGCGATCTTTCTAATTTTAAGTTTGGTAAACTTCTTGCAATTCCGTCTGAATTTGCAGAATATTGAATAGGAGTTGATAAATAATGAGAGTTGTATTAATTGTACTGGACAGTGTTGGTATCGGAGAAATGCCGGATGCCGAGAAATTTGGTGATAAGGGTTCAAATACACTTGTAAATACAGCAAAATCTGTTGGTGGTCTTAAAATGCCTAATTCTGCTCGTTTAGGACTCGGAAAACTTGAGAATATACCAGGTGTGGAAAGTGTTGAATCTGCACTGGGAGCTTATGGAAAAATGCTTGAAAAAAGTACCGGCAAGGATTCTACTACTGGCCATTGGGAATTTATGGGTTTGATCATGGACAAGCCCTTTGACTTTTTTCCAGAAGGGTTTCCACCAGAGATTATTGAACCATTTGAAAAAGAAACCGGAAGAAAAGTAATTGGAAACAAACCAGCTTCAGGGACAGAAATTATTAAAGAATTGGGACCAAAACAGGAAGAAACTGGTGATCTAATTGTTTACACTTCAGCTGACAGCGTTTTTCAAATAGCCGCACATGAAGATGTAATACCTCTTGAAGAATTATATAAGGACTGTGGAATTGCAAGAAGAATATTAAATGAGAGCAATTATAAAGTAGCCAGGGTCATAGCAAGGCCTTATGTTGGAAATCATCCAAATTATACGCGAACTGCAAATCGTCATGATTACTCGCTTGCACCGGAGGGAAAACTTGCATCTGAGTATTTAATAGAAAATGGTATACCTGTATATGCAGTTGGAAAAATTAATGACATATATCTTGGACACGGAATTACAGATTACGTGAAGACGAAGAACAACATGGATGGAGTGGACAAAACGATAGAGTACATGAAAAAGGTGGATAATGGACTGATATTTACCAATTTAGTAGATTTCGACATGCGCTACGGTCATAGAAACAATCCTGAAGGGTATGCTGAAGCACTTGAAAATTTTGATGAAAGATTGCCTGAAATCATGAATAATTTATCATCTGTTGATATATTGATAATTACAGCAGATCATGGATGTGATCCCACGACACCTTCTACGGATCATTCAAGAGAAAAGGTACCTTTGCTTATATATGGGATGAATGTTTTGCCAAATGTGGATCTGGGAGAAAGAGATACATTTGCTGATTTGGGACAAACAATACTTGACCTTTTTGGTTTGAAACCGATTGAAAACGGAACTAGCTTCAAAGATAAATTATTTTAATAAATGAGCTGTGGAGAAGTTAAAACAAGCAGTTTAATAATAAACAGAGAATAACAACAATTGAATTTAGTGTCAAGTCAGTTTATAATGTGAAATACGGGGTCGTAGCGCAGCAGGGAGCGCGTCGCCTTCGCAAGGCGAAAGTCGTGGGTTCGAATCCCATCGACTCCACCAAAAAAGGAGACAAAACCGTCTCCTTTTTTTAAAATAGTCAATTTTTGCTTGAATAACATCATGGATAACTTTGATATTGCTATTATAGGAGCAGGTGCATCCGGGTTATTTGCTGGTGCTTTGATTGGCAAAGAACTAAAAACTATAATTATCGAAAAGAATTCTGCTCCAGGTAAGAAATTACTTCTTACTGGTGCTTGAAAATGCATTTTTACCAATATGGATAACAGAAGTGAATTTATAAAAGCCTTTGGAGAAAAAGGTCCATTTTTAAAATTTGCATTAAAAGCATTTGATAATCATAGTTGTATTGAGTATTTTACTAGTAAAGGATTGGAAGTAAGTATTACAGAGGAAGGAAAAGTCTATCCTAGATCACATAATGCTTCTGATGTTAGAGAGATTTTCTAAATGATATAAGACTCAACGAACATTTTTTACTTAAAAATACAAAAATGCTGGATGTTAAAAAACAAAAAATGAATTCATAATCGTAACTGAAGATAATCGGATTTACGCAAAGAATGTAATTTTATGTACTGGTGGTAAATCCTATCCTAAAACAGGATCAACGGGCGATGGATATAAAATTGCATCAAAGCTTGGTCACACGATAGTATCACCGGAGCCTGCTCTGACACCTTTAATGATTAGAAGTCATAGTTTAAAAAAATATTCTGGCGTAAATTTTTATAGAAAAACTGTAAGTATAGACAGAAAAGGTAATAAAGCACATAAAGAGACAGGAGATATTTTGATCACACATGACGGATTTTCTGGCCCGGCAATACTTAATATTTCAAGATATATAAAAGATGGAGACAAAATCATAATCAATCTTTCAAATATGGATGTTGGTCAGACTGATAAAAGAATAGATAAAAGAATAATAGATTTTTCAAATAAATATCCAAAAAAATCTATAAAGAATATCATTAAAATGCTGGATATTCCTGACAGTATATCAAGTTACTTATGCGATTCAAATAATATTTCAACCAGAAAAAAAGCATCTCAGCTTACGAAAGAAAAACGTAAGGAACTCTGCAGAAACATATGTGAGCTATCATTTGTAGTTAAAAAGAAATATGGATTTGAAAAAGCCATGATAACATCTGGTGGAATTTTACTGGATGAGGTGAATCCTAAAACCATGGAATCTTTACTTGTAAAAGGTTTATATTTTGCCGGAGAAATTCTTGATATAGATGGAAAAACTGGCGGTTACAATCTTCAGGCGGCATTTTCAACTGCTTTTCTTGCTTCCAGAAGATTTCATCGTTTGGTTAAATCATAAAAGTTGATTATCAATGTTTATAACGATATTTATTAAACTGAAAAACATATGATAAGTCTAAAGGTTGAAATATATAAAATAATTTTTAGACAAATGGATTAATCGAATAGAATTCTTATCATAAAAAAATTCTTTAGGGTGATTCTCATGAAAATTCTTTTGGTGGAAGATGAAAAGGATCTTGCAAGTTTAATAAAGGAAGCCCTTGAAGATGAAATGTATACAGTTCAATTAGCAAACGATGGTGAGGAAGGCTTGTATTATATTGAAAACTTTCCTTATGACTTGATAATTCTTGATATCTTGTTACCCATTTATAATGGATGGAAAATATTAAAAAAAATTAGACAATCAGGTATAAATACGCCCGTTTTATTGTTAACAGCACTTGATGAAGTGGATGACAAGATTTATGGATTTAATCAAGGAGCGGATGATTATCTAGCAAAACCTTTTGATATAAGAGAATTACTTGCTAGGGTGAGAGCAATTATTAGAAGAAGATCAATGAGCTCTAACGGAAAGGATATACTTAAGTGTGCAGACCTTATAGTTGATATATCTAAAAGAAAGGTATTTAGGGGTAACAAAGAAATTAAATTGAGAAAAAAAGAGTATCAGATCCTTCGTTATCTTATAATGAATTTAAATAGAGTTGTAGAAAGAAATGAGCTTGAAGAGCATATTTGGGGAGAAAATGAACTACTCTGGTCTGATGCTTTAAGAACTCATATAAAGAATCTCAGGAAGAAAATAGAAAAAGGTTTTAAGAAGAAGCTTATTCATACGATAAGGGGAGTAGGGTATACAATTCATGAGTAATAAAAAAATGAACTCTGCTTTTTCCAGAGCCAGACTAAAATGGACTATATATTTTACTATTTCGATAGTTCTTTTAGTGATGGCTATTTCGGCAGTTGTATATATTAATTCAACTAGGCAAGCGATAGATCGTTTTGATAGAAGACTAATTATTTTAGCAGAAAAAATACATTTTAGACTTAAGGAAATGCCTGCAATGGTTCGTAGAAAATTTTTAGAGGAACTTGAAAACAGTAAAGAATATACTGAATTCTTGCTTTTTGGTGAGAACATCATTCAATTATTGAATACAAATTGGGAAGCAATTTTCACAACTGGAATATTACTTGATGATGGAAACAATAATTTGGGTTTTGCAAATATTGAAGGCAGATCAAACGATGGAGAAGAAATTAAAACGTTTAGAACAATAACTAAACCTGTAAAAGGGCCATTAGGTGAAAATTTATTATATCTCAGAGTTGGATCAGATATCGACAATTTGAATGAGCAGTTTGGTTTTATTCTGCACACAATAATATTCTTTTTGTTTCTTTCTGCAGTTGGGGGATGGTTTATAGGATATTTTTTATCAAGTAATGTTTTGAAACCAGTTAAAGAAAGTTACGAAAGACTTAGTCAGTTTTCTTATGATACCTCACATGAACTAAAAACACCAGTAAGTGTTCTTCGTACAACTGTTGACATATTAAAGAAAAAGTATACTTTAACTGATGATGTAAATAACAAAGTTGACATTCTTGACAGGAATATCAATAGAATTGAAAGACTAATCAAACAACTTCTTAAGAGCATTTGGATTAAGAAGTCAAATATCGAATATGATACTGAGACCATTAAACTAAAAGATTTTTTTGAAGATCTTCAATATGAATTTGAATCGTATGCAGCTACAAAGAATATTAAACTTGAGTTTAAGTGTAACGAAAAAGTTATGCTTAAAGCTTCAAGAGAAATATTGCAAACAATAATGGAAAACCTGATAGAAAATGCTCTAAAATTCACAAATAGAAATGGAGAAGTGACATTTGGAGCTGGAACTGATAGCGAAAAAGTTATCCTCTTTGTGCAAGATGATGGTAGAGGAATTGAAGAAAGCGAACAGAAAAAGATCTTTGAGAAATTTTATAAAAATTCTAAATCTCGTACTGAAGAGGGGGCTGGTATGGGTCTGGCAATAGTTAAGGAACTAGCTGATAAAATCAATGCAAAGTTATGTCTTAAAAGCAGTTTAGATAAAGGAAGCAGGTTTGAAATTCATATAAAAAGATAGAGCTGTTAAATAACAGCTCTATCACACAAAAAAATATTGTCATTCAGCAACTATCATTTTACGTAAAACTTCAATATTTTCGTCTTTTAAAAACATTAAGCTAATTCTTGAAAATAGATTTTCTTTGCTTATCTTTTGTTTGATCAATGGTATCCTTTTTTTAATATTTTCCAGTATTTCAGTTTTCTTTTCGGGTTCTACATTATTTATAGGATTTTTTAAAGACTTATAGGCTGGAAAATCCTCTTTAGATGGAGCATATGAATCTTTCTGGGAAATATTATTTTTAGAATCTAAAAACGGAATTTCTTTGTATTTCTGAGAGAGTGTTGGTATTTGATCTTTAAGTAATGCTTTAGTTTTAATTAGTTCAGCTAATTTTTCTGCTTGATTTAAAGTAATGATGTTTTTGAATGAATAAACATAAATATCTGTTATTTCAGAGATTTCAGTTTTAAGCTTCAAAGCTTTGATCAATAAATCTTTTGACTCTTTAGGCTGGCCATTTATTGCCAATTCAAGAGAAGTTTCTAGTATTTCTTTGGCTTTGTTAACGTTAGCCTTGATTTCATTTCTAGTTGAATCAACCAGAGAAATAATCTCCAATAACTGATCGTTATCAAACTCCACTTCATTTAGCAAATTCGCAAATCGTATTTGTTGTGCTGTAAGTGCAATTTCGCTAAAGTCATCTGAAAACGGTGTTTTTGATGAATTTCCTATAAGTAACAATGATGCCAGGAACACAATCGCCAGTGTAGACATTACTTTCTTCATTACAATCACCTCCAAAAATTGTGTGCATATTAAGTATAGAAAATGATTTGTGAAATAAACGTGAAATAACGCAGTAATTTTTTAGTTAAAATACTTCTGCTTTATTTTTATAAACTTGTAAAAGATAATTTCTCGTGATATAAACAATAAAATCAGTTTTTTATTAATGGAGGGTCAAAAAATGAAAAGTAGTCAGATTTTTTTATTAATCGGAGCATTGTCAATTCTTATAGCATTGTTTCTGCCTGCCCTTTCTGTTGTCGCACAGAATCCAATGATGGGAGTTTCTGGTTCAGCAAGTTATTTAGTGTAAACGATAAAATAAAACTATCCAGAAAAATGAAAAACGATAACGAAAAAATGACCACCCCGAGCAAAAACCCTGCTAAGCTTTAATTATCTTAAAAAAGAAAGCGGGGTATAAAAGGAGATGCT
>JAYEJL010000114.1:0-43242 GCA_034660555.1 Thermotogota bacterium | reverse complement strand
ATGAAGAATGGATAACTTCAAGGAGATACCTAACTATGTAATATAACCTATTTTAGGATTCAGGTCATTTTTACAGCAGGTACTTGACACAACCAATAAAACCAGATTTTATTTTAATAAAAGGGTAATTTCTTAGCTTTAAGAATTCTTTATTATGATATAATGTATCGAAAACGATATATCGAGGTGATAATATCTTTAAGTATGGATTTCTAAAATATTTTGTACTGGAAATGATATTAAAACATAGCGAACTGCATGGATATAAATTAATGAATCTCATATTTGAAAAGACAGGATTCGATGTGTCGCCAGGTTCGATATATCCAATACTCAATGATCTTGAAGAAAAAGGTTATCTACAGATGACAAGGAGTGGTAGAAAAAAGATATACAGAGTTACCAATAAAGGAAAAGGCGCCTATAATGAATTAAAAAGCAAACATCAGGAAACAAGAAAGAACCTTCAAAGCCTTTCACACTTATTTTCAGAATATTTCGATGAAGAGCTACCTGTTTCAGATCCCGAAAAACATCTTAAAAACGCCCCAAAAAAGCTAAAGAAACAACTGCATCATTTATACAATAAATTTATTAGAACTCAATGGAGTGATCCAGGTAGTTTGAATGATTTAATGGATTCAAGTATAAAATTTACGCAAAAAATCAATGAAATAATAAAAGAGACAAATGAGGTGAATAGCAATGGAAGAAATAGTAATTGAAGCTAGAAATCTTACAAAGCAATTCAAACAGGTGCTTGCAGTTGATAATGTAAGTTTTAGAGTAAAAAAAGGTGAGATATTCGGACTTCTTGGCCCCAATGGCGCGGGCAAATCCACAACTATTAGAATGTTAACAGCGCTCACTAAACCTACTGACGGAAAAGCATTTATAAATGGCTACGACGTTGTTAAAGAAGCAAAAATGGTTAGAAAAAATATCGGTCTGGTTTCAGAAAAAATCATTCTCTATGATAGGTTAACAGCAATGGAAAATCTCATGTTTTTCGCCAAACTGAACAATATGAACACAAAAAAAGCAAAAAAAAGATGTAATAAATTATTAGAAATGGTTGAAATGACTGAATGGAAAAATACTAGAGTTAGTCGTTTCTCAACCGGAATGAAGCAAAGAATAAATGTAATAAGATCTTTGCTTCATGATCCGGAAATTATCTTCCTCGATGAGCCAACACTTGGTCTTGACCCACAAACAACAAGAAGCATAAGAGAATTTATTCGAGAACTAAACGAACAGGGTAAAACGATAGTATTAACCACACATATAATGGTCGAAGCAGACAATCTATCTGATAGGATAGCAATCATTGACCACGGAAAAATCGCTGCAATGGATACCTCGAAAAATCTTAAACGTATGATCGACAATAACGAAACAAGTATAATTGATTTAGATATACCCAATATAACAAACCCAATGCTTTCCACGATAAACGAACTTCACTGTGTGGAGAAGGTTTTTAACAAAAACTCGGAAGAAATCAGGATATATATGAACTGCGATGATCCACTTGAAATTCTTATTACCTTACTTAAAGAAAACAATATTCCTGTCAAAGGTATAAAAACAGTTGAACCAACGCTTGAAGATGTTTTTATAAAACTAACAGGTCACGAAATGAGGGATAACCCTGGAAAACAGGCTGAAAATCGTTTTGAGAACAGGAGGATAAGATAATGAAGTATGCGCTTTTCATCGCCGTAAAAGACTTGATTTATTTTTTCAGAAGCCGGTTTGCACTTATTGCCTTTATAATAATGCCTGTTTTTATGATGCTAATGACAGGATATATGTTTCCAAAAATGCAATCAAATAAAAATATGTCTATAGTTGTATTCTCCCATGACAAAGGTTTTGTAAACATGATACGAGATAGTGAAGTTGAAGGCTTTACCTTTGTTGAAAGTGAAAAAGAGCTCCGCGAATATCTTATTGAAGAAAAAGCTGATGCTGGCATGATCGTTCCCGAAAACTTTCTTAAAAGCGTTCTGGTAAATAAAGAAGTTGCTGTCAAAATTATTCCCAGTCCGTCTAATCCGCAGATGGCAATGTCAGCTTCTCAGGGAGTAATGACCACGCTGGGAAGCAGTCTAGGTGGATCCAAGTCTCAAATAGAAGTAAAACTTGAAAACCCTTCAGGTGGTGAATTCAATTATTACAGTTTTATGGCTCCGGGAATCATGGCAATGGTTGCCATAATGAGTGTAGTCAATGGACTTGCTGCAGCGATCACTATGGAAAAAGAGAAAGGCACAATGGATGGAATAATGACCACACCTATACCGCGTTCTTCTATCATAATTGGTAAGGTTCTATCTCAGACAACAAGAGGTTTATTGCAGGCAATAGTAATTCTTCTACTCGCAATCTTTCTGTTCGGAGTCAGCATAGAAGGTTCTCTCATACTCACGTTCTTTCTCCTTATACTGGGTATATTCAGTTTCATTGGAATTGGCATAATAATTACCGCAGGTGCACCCGATCAGGAATCATCCCAGATGATATTAACCTCGATCACATTTCCCATGTTGTTTCTATCGGGTGTATTTTTTCCCGTAGAACAGATGCCCACATTTATGCAATATCTCTCAAAAGCATTCCCCTTAACCTTTGCTGCTGATGCATTAAGGAAGGTTATGATAATGGGTGCTTCATTGTCCAGTATACGCGTAGATGTAATCGCTCTGACAATATTTGCTGTCGTAACTCTTTTATTAGCTGTTCCACTGTTTTCCAGACTAACGACTACTTGATTTATAGATAAAGCTCTAATGATTAAAAGTTACTTTTTAGGACAAACGTGATCAATAACAAATTCCTGGCCGCCTATTGAGAAAGATTTAATTGTACCCTGTAAAGTGAGTACGCCCGTTCCCTGGACGGGATTTGATACACTGATTAACAAATCTGAAACTGTTGAGCCATCAAGTGTATAAAGATCTTGTTCTTCTTGAGAACGCCATTTATACTGACATTGATATTGCCTCCACAGTAACCATAATATAGTTCTAAACTGGAAAGTACACTTGGAAAATCAAAGTCAAGATTCACATTATTTGTCCAAATCTCTTTCCTTGAACTATCTGCCATTCCACCTGCCTGTACTTCAGCATACCCATTGTTTGTTGAACCGCCACCATAATAATAAAATGTTTCTGCTGTCACCTGAGTAAAACTTTCATTGAAACTGTCTTCAAAATAATACTTAGTCCCTACAGTTAAACATTCAAAATACAGACATTTTAAAAACAGCCGTGGACAACCGCTTAATAAAAACAGTACAAACACAATAATTATTACTAAAGAAAGCTTCTTCATTGTCATCCTTCTTTTTTACAAACAACATTGTACTTCTGACCTACAAATTTTCGGAGCATTTAATGAAGTCGAATGCGAATAATTATAGTAACAAGATAACTACATATTAATTTGTTAATGCATTCGATTTCAGCCGAAGTAAATGAACATTATTACTACACAAAATAAAAACATTCACTTCGCCATGCTTACTTTATTGATGATAAAATAGTAATAACACTAAATTGTTTTAAACAGGATGGTTATAATGTATTACATAGAATTTGGAAAAACCGGTTTAAATATATCGCGATTTGGTATGGGTTGTATGCGATTTCCCACAGAAAACGAAAAAGTTGACGAAGAAAAAGCAACTAAAATGATTCGATACGCTATTGACAACGGTGTTAATTACCTTGATACAGCATATCCTTATCATAATGGAGAGAGTGAAGTTATCCTGGGAAAAGCTCTCAAAGATGGTTATAGAGAAAGAACATATATAGCAACAAAATCTCCCGTGTGGCTGATAGAAAAATACGAAAATTTCGAGAAATATCTGGATGAACAGCTCGAAAGACTTCAAACCGATCATGTAGAAATCTATCTATTGCATGCTCTTAATGAGAAAAGCTGGAACAAAGTAATGGAACTGGGCGCTCTGGATTTTCTTGATGAAATGAAGAAAAGAGGAAAGATAAAATTTGCTGGATTTTCATTCCATGACAAATATCCGGTCTTTAAAAATATAGTTGACTCCTATAATTAGGATATGTGTCAGATACAGCTTAATATACTTGATCAGGAATATCAGGCAGGCGTAAAGGGATTAAAATATGCTTCAGCAAAGGGAATACCAGTAGTGATAATGGAACCACTACGTGGTGGTAAACTTGCACAACCACCTTCTAAGGAAATTGAAGATGTTTATGAAAAGGCCAAGGTTAAAAGAACACCAGTGGAATGGGCTTTTAGGTGGTTATATGACTTCCCTGAAGTTAATGTAATTCTCAGTGGTGTAAGTACCATGGAACAGCTAAAAGAAGATATTGATATATTTGATAAAGCAAAAACTGATGTGATGAACGATAATGAAAAGCAAATTATCGAAAAGGTTGTCAATGTCTATAAAGATAAAATTCAGGTAAATTGCACTGGCTGTAATTACTGTATTCCCTGTCCTTCAAAAGTTCAGATACCGACAATATTTTCCTGGTACAACGATTCAGTCATGTACAATGAAAAAGAGAAGTACTCAAAATACTACAAAAAGCTCGAAGAACAAAAAGGTGATGTTTCCCGGTGTGTAGAATGCGGAGAATGTGAAGAAGCATGCCCACAAAATCTTAACGTAATCGAGCTTCTTAAGGAAGCTCATAATTACCTTACAAAGTAAGACAAATACTGAATAAGATGAAGGAGAAAATCCGTTGGTTGAAGTGGTTATTAATGAAATAAGTGTATTGTTTCTTCTTGTTGGACTTGGTTTTTTGATCAGGAAAATTAATCTGATTTCATCTGATTTTACCAAGGAACTGGCGAACATAATCATATATGTTACCTTACCAGCAAAAATATTCACTTCCATGGATTTTCCATTTTCCAAAGATGTTTTTACCAGTGGAATAACCGTTATGATAATAGGACTGGTTTTTTATGGAGCCATGGTTATTTTCGCTTCCCTTTTCACAAAGTCTCTAAATGTAGATACTAAAAAGAAGGGCGTTTTCAAATTTATGCTTGTGTTTGGTAACGTTGGTTTATTGGGCTATCCAGTAATAGATGCAACCTTCGGTAGCGAGGGCGTCTTCCATGTTGCACTTTTTAATATATGGTTCAACATATTCCTGTGGACAGCAGGGATTAAATATATGAAAAGCGAAGATAGTAATTTCAATGTAAAACTTTTGATTAACCCTGGTCTCATTGCTACATTAACAGGTTTTCTATTTTTCCTGTTTTCTATTAAACTACCGGCAGCACTGCAGTCATCAGTAAGCCTGTTAGGTGACTCCACAACCCCCATGGCAATGCTCGTGGTGGGCTCACTGCTTGCAGAAACAAAAATTACAGCAGCTTTTAAAGAAACCAATCTGCAAATATACACTGTTATTAAGCTTGCCATAATACCCGCTGCTATATACTTTGTATTAACATTAATGGGGTTTTCAGGGGTTATAAGGGCAATACCTGTCATACTAAGCGGTATGCCTGCTGCTATAAATACAGCGGTTTTCGCCAGGAAGTACGAAGCTGACTTCCGTTTCGCTTCCAGAGGCGTCTTTATTTCAACACTGTTTTCATTAGTTTCAATTCCATTGATGATACTGCTGGCTCAGTAAATAAATGGGATTAGTTTGTTACTTCTCCTGCTGTACTCAAGATACAGTTCTTTGTATTCTTTTATCATTTTCTGTTCTCTGTACTCCACCCTTACAAGTATTCCCAGCATAGAAAATGCAAGAAAAAAGAAGGATGTGAACGGGCTGAATAAGCATAGAGCTATTCCAGAAAAGGAAATCAATAAACCTGAATATTGAGGATGTCTAATGTACCGGAACATGCCATTTGTAATCAATGCATTGGACAAAGTGCTCTGATTCCAGAGCTGGTTTTTCGATCTAAATGTTACAAAGGCACCGGTTAAAATTACCGCTATACCCAAATATCTCCATACATTAAAGGGCTTAGACCAATTATTATAAAATCCAGGATTAACATTGGTTCCCACTATAATACCAAAAATTATAAATGAGCTCATGGTAAATTTTGATTCGGATTCCATGTAGTCTCTTTCTGGGTTTTTAAAGAGAAAAACATAATATATGTCTCCAATAACCCAAAAAATTATCGCAGACCAGAAGAACAAATGACTCATTCAAATTTCTCCTGTTTAGTTTCAAGATTTGTTAGATAGTTGTCTGCTTCAAGCAAAGCTTTTTCGAAATTTCTGCATGTGACTTCATCAACGATTTTATTACCATAATGTATATTGACATAAACCTCCGTCAAATAGTTGAATGCTTCTTTGTACTCTTCCAAATTCATTTCTTTGCTTATCTTATGTTCAAATAATTCATATGGAGTTAAATGATGCATCCCGGCAAAATACTTGCCTCTGATCCACCAGTAAGCTCCCAAAATGTATTCTCTTGTCTTAGAGAATGCAGGAAATTCTTTTAATGAAAATAATGGAACGCTTTCGGGAACTTCTTCTTCTCCTTTTTCAAATTTTTTATCTTCTCCGCTTTTTGAAAGCATTGAATGAATAATAAATCCCATGAGTAAGACTCCAAGCGTAGTTAAACCAATCGCTATAAAAACATGAAAGCCTCTTGGTATTGTAATTTCAACCTCCCTGTAATCCCTTGCTTGAAGTGGCTGAAGTGAAATGATTGGCGCATCACCGGTTTCACCAGATAAACCCTGCCCAAATGATAATCCTTCGGCAATAGTCAATCCCCGGTAATTTCCTATAAACAGTATCAACAAAAATCTAATTCCGACAATGAAAACAATAAGCAAAAGACCAATTGCAAAGGCTTTCCAAAATCCTTTTATACTTGATGCTTTCCAGAACATGTATCCCATTATAAATGCGCCAAGACTTAGTATAATTAGTAATGATCCTTCAGGTAACAAATTCTGCATGTCAATATCACCAAGTTCATTGTTTAGTTTTATACGTGTTCTTCCTGAGCCCTCTGATTGATCAGAACCTGGATAAACCTCTGCGATATCTGGCTCTTGTTCCTGTAAATATTCTTCGGTTTCTGTTCCATTGCCATATTGAGCAAAATCAATAAAATTGCTTTCAACATCTGGCATAAAGGCTATGATCATTACACAAAGTACAGTGAAAATAGTTACCGAAACAATATTTACTTTTTTATACCTAAGTGCAACCCAAACAAGAATCAAAATAATGAAAAAAAGTGAATCCCCATAACCACCCAATACCGGAAGAAGCGTTAGATATATTCCAATCAATGTTAACCCGGTAATTGAAAACATTGTGGAAGCATTTACAATAAGTGTAATACCTGTCGCTGCCAGAATATAATATATTGTATTTTCAGCACTGGTTTTATTAATACCATTTGCGATTATTATTGAAAACATCATTACTATGGGGATTAAGAAAATTGAAAAGCATCCATAACCTTTACTCGAAATAAACCCCATAAAAGTAAGAAATCCACCAAATATCAGTAGAGAAATGAGTGAAAACTCAGGATGAAACAAATACATCGAGATTAAAAACAACAATACGCAATTGAAAATATCTTTAGTGAAAATCTTCAATTTCCTTTGTCACCTCTTGTAGGCTTTGATTTCCACGAACGATTCTGACTATTATTTGTTCCTGAGCCAGTAAGGCACCTTTTTCTTCAAGTGCTCTCATATCAAGCGGGAGTAGATCAAAAGATCTGGCTGGCAAAAAACTTGGGTCTCGATAACCAAAGGGCAGTAACAATACTATTACCCTGGAACATTTTGACTTCGCTTTAATCAAGAGAGGTAATATTGAATCAGTTAAGAACATGGAAAATAAAACCAGCGTCGTCGATGGAATCAGTTTTTCCAGATTTTTTGAAAGCACATCGGTTATCTCAATGCCTTTTTCACTTCCTTCAGCCATTGAAAGAAGCTCAACTGTTTCAACCCAATCTGTTCTTCTATCACATTTTCTGGTCCAGATATCTTTACCAACTACATTCAGTTCTGATGTATGTCCACTGTCATGTATCCACTTAACAAGAGATGCTGCAGCAACGATAACCTCTTCCTCATATTTTTCTCTTATCATTTTCCAGACATCTCTGGCAAACACTTCGTGAGTAAGGTTTAAATCTACATAAATTAATGCCCTGCTTGTTGCTGTATAATTAAATTCTTTAACAAACAGTTCATTCATCCTTGCAGAAATTTTCCAGTGAATCCTGTTAAGTGGATCCTGCGAATACTTCCTTACTCCTTTCAAATCTGTTGTATCTTCGAGCAGCTGGAAATCGCTTTTCTTACCAGGAAGCAATTCTCTTAATCTCAGAGGAAAAACCTCGAAATCCATAATTTTTGGCAAAACAAGAATTTCAAGTGGTTTATAGTATGTTGCCCAAAGCTTGTAAAATCCTGCAGGACCATTCAGTGAAATGATGACCTTCGAAAGCGATTTTTTGCCACGTCTTCCAAACAGCAATTCCATTTCGAAATCACATTTTCCATCGTCATCAAAAGCAAGTTCTCTTTTTCTACTGCTTGAAGCACTCGCAATCGTTGATCCGATTTGTGTAAAAGTCAATGTCTTTCGTTTAAAGGCTTGTTGTTTTACAAAATAATTTATTGCGATGGGATCATTGATAAATGTCCTGTCTCTCGAAACATCTCTTCTGATTAGCAGCGTGTTCATTATCTTTTTTGAGACGAAGTAATCAAACCATATCATACCCAGAAAGCATGCAAAAATCAATGAAAAACTGCTAAATAGAATTACATTCCACAACGCTACCAGTATTGAAGAAATTATCAGCATTTTCTTAGAAGAATAAGTTTCTCCGTATTTAAGATTTTCATTCTCTTTCATTAATCATCGGTACCTCAGTATTTTCAAGTATTTCACCAATAACTTCTCTGGTTGTTCTCTTCATTAAGCGTGCTTCTGGTGTTAAAAGGACTCTGTGGGAAAGTACATCAGGAGCTATAAATTTTACATCATCAGGAATCACAAAATCTCTGCCTTTAATGGCTGCTAATGCCCTGGACAAATTCATTAAGAAAATTGAACCGCGAGGACTTGATCCCAGAGCAAGATCCTTATGCTTCCTTGTGGCGTCAATGATAGAAACGATGTATTTCATAATATCAAGTGAATAATCTACTTTTTTTATTTCGTTTTTTGCCCTGCTAAAATCTTCCAGGTTAACAATCGGTTCTATGATCTCCACAGGGTGAATGTGTTCCAACTCCCTTAACATTTTGAACTCTGAATCAGTATCCGGATATCCCATTGATAAGCAAATAGAGAACCTATCAAGTTGTGCTTCAGGTAAAGGAAAAGTACCTTCGAATTCAATAGGATTTTGTGTAGCAATGACAAAAAAATCTTTACTTAATTTGTGCGTCGTTCCATCAATACTTACCTGTCCTTCTCCCATTGCTTCAAGTAAGGCTGACTGTGTTCTCGGAGTTGTTCGGTTAATTTCGTCAGCCAAAAGTATATCCGAGAAAACTGGCCCTGGTCTGAATTTGAATTCGTTCGATTTGATATCCAGAATATTCAATCCAGTTACATCTGAAGGCAACAAATCTGGTGTACACTGTATCCTCTTAAACTCAGCAGATATTGATATAGAAAGACTCCTGGCAAGCATTGTCTTGCCAACGCCAGGTACATCATTCAATAAAACATGACCACCTGTAAGCATTACGGAGAGAATTTTTTGAATTTTTTCTTCCTTACCTACAATAACTTTTGATACATTTTCTATTATTTCATCTGCAAAATTCTTAACTGAACTCATTTTTTACGCTCCCTGGAATAAAAGTTTTATCTGTCTGTTACATGAACCACTAAAATTATAACAGCTTAAAGTAGCATGCTCCGGCTAACTTAAAATTTTTTATGTTACTGTTTAGATTTTTAGACAAAATATCTCATGGTCTTTGTTTCTATTGAAACCCAACTTCTCAGCAAGTGCAATTGATGGGGTGTTGTTATCTCGACAATGCCAGTGAAGGTTATATCCCTTTTCTTTACAATCTTTTATTGTTTCTTTAGCTACAGCTGTCGCCAGACCTTTGCTTCTATAATCATTAACTGTCTCCAGCCCCAGCTCACGTTCATTATTAAATGCATATACAGTTAAAACACCAGGAATTTATAGTATCTCCCTCAATTGCGCAATAACCTGTTCCTTTCTTACTAAAATTGTCTAAATCCTCCCAGAATGAATGAACCCATCCATTTAGTAACCTGTGATTTCTTAATTTATTATTCTTTATTGCTCGATCAATTCTTATTATTTCAACTTTACTATTTGTTCTATTATCAATATAATCTGCTATAGCATTCATTTTGTAATACCTTCTTCTTTGAGTGAAAACCCTGTCTTTTCCAAAGATTTCAGGAATTATCTGTTTCCAGTGAGAATTCATATCAACGTATATTAAAAGTTCCTGTAATCCATACTTCTTTAATTGAGGAATGAGTTTTCTGTTGAGTATTTCAGGTAGCATTTTTGCTTCCCTGCAGGGTTCCAACTAAAATACTGTCTGTATAGGTCCAGATATATGAAAAAACTGGGTCACATGGATTATCTACATTCACCTGACCAATATTGTTATTACTCAATATTGAATCTACAACAAGATTGAAATTTATTGGTTTAAAAAAGGTTTTACCTTCCAGTAATCTTCGCTATTAATGATTTTTAACATAAACATTCCTTGATAAAAAATTTGTTACTCTTTCTGTAATATCTAACTTTTTTACTTAATTCTTCCTAAATCCCATTTATTCAATAGTTGGACATGGTACCAAATGAAACGTTTCTCAAGCTATTCAATGGATCATAGAAAAAGTAAACCTTTAATGCGCTTGAATCAGAAATTTGATAACCGATATCAATACCCAGATCTACTACAGGTCCAGACAAATTCCACTTTGATGAATCTTCCCAGAACTTTCCTAAATCAGCCAGTACACCCAGAAAAATCCCCGAAGTGAGCAGGAGTCTCATTTCTATTCCTGCATATATAAATTTTTGTACTGTTATTGCCCCCCATGCTGAAGCAAAATCAGGATAATTACCTAACCTATACCAATAATCGAATGGTGTAAGCGGTGAGATAATTCCCATTGAAAGGTATGGTTTTAATGTGAATCCTTTGAATGGATCAATCTATATTTACTACTTAACGAAACCATGTGAAATTTTTACTGTTTAACACGGCTAAAACACTTTTTGAAGAAAATATTCTATGAATTAGTGAAATATAGTTTGATGTCGACTAATAATTCAATGATTATTAAAATGCTGCAAGCATTTTATTTTTATTATTCCGAAGTAAATAAAAAATGATGTTTTCCAAAACCTGTTTTGAATAAAAAAGCTATTTTTGTTCGATATAAGTTGTGTCAACTGAATCAGTTGTTTCTGTATCTTTTTTATACCAACGAAACTGAACATAAAGTGACGCTATAAGGGCTATGATGAAAAATATCACCTGACCCAGTGGTTTTGGAAAAAGCCCTCTGGTAAATCTATCGACTCCAAGTCCTATTATAAAGCTTCCAGAAAGCGACGTGAATCCGATTATTAGGTATGGCAGCATTTTTACTGCAAAAATTCCAATAAGTATTCCCACTATTACAAAAGGTAAATCGATGAGTTTAAGGCCGTCGAAACCAAGAGTGGTTAAGATGTATAAAAGTAAAAACATTGTAGAAACCATTGCAATTAAAAACATAAAGAATTTGCGGGCTTGAATCGATAAAATAGCAAGTAATACTCCACAAAGAATGGCAAGCTCATATTGATAAAAAGCTCCCTGCAGCTGCTCTCCCCACTGATAACCATAGGAAAATCCTATAAGCGCCCATATTAAACAGAATAATGGCCAGAATATTTTTCTTCCAAATAAGGCAAGGATCACACCAAAAACAAGGAAAAGTACTACAAGATAGGGATTCAGTTCATTAAACGCTTCAACAAATTCTCCCAGGCTGTTTAATCCATTACCCTGTAACCAGTTTCTAAATTCCTCAATCACCGTTGAAAGCTGATCAAAAATATTCATTTAAAACCCTCCTTGCCGCCGCTCTAAAATAATATCATGGTATATGCACTACATCACATACTAGTAACAACTCAGGTTTCCAGTAACGTTTTGACTTTCTAAGCCCTTTGATTCCCAGATCCTGTTGTAAATTAGGAAATTCGTATTTTTCATTAATTTGTCTGGCCATATCTCTGTTTAAAACAGCATAAACGCCTCCATATTTGCTATCCAGTTCGCCTTCTTCAGATAATATAACAAACAGCTTTTTATTGAGTCTTGTTCCCAGAACAAAACCAACCATTCTGTTTCCATCAAACCCTATTCCGCCCTCAACAGGATAATCCATTCTTTTCAGTTCAAATAGAGTTTCTAAAGCCTTCCTTTCAAAAGCCAGGTTTTTATTATTCTTGCACTCTCTAAAGGTACACCAGTAGTCATAAAAATCCAGTACGTTATTTTCATCAAAATCACTCAACATTCGAAATTTGTAATCAGGATGTTCGCGCTCAAATTTATTTGCTCTATTTTTCTTTTTGTGCATTTCCCGTCCGGATAAATCAGCTAAGTCTTCTACTTTATAAATATATTCCCATTGTTCTCGAATTTTTTCTCTCGAAAAAGAAAAACCACTTTCCTTAATTTCATTTATGAAATCTTCGCTGCATTGTTTTATTTTTAAAGGACTCCCAAAGTTTTCTGTGTAATAGGTCCTCATTTCATCTATTGTTTTATTGAGGTCATTTCGTTTGCATAGTGGAGGAAAAAACGCTGGATCAGTACCTTTAGGACTGGACAAAATGATCAGTTTATCACTACAATCTCTGTCTATTAAAGCTCCATGAAAATGATCATACGCATACAAATTGACAAAAGACATTTTAGAATTTTTTACTTCATATTCTTCGAGGAATTTTTGAACAAATTTATAGTCTTTCAGTTCAAGTTTTTTAAAATCGATTGTTACACCTCCTGTTCGTATTATAAACAATTAAATGATCACCTAGACAGTGTTATATCATTGTTTTTAAGTTTTGCTTTATATATAATTTAAAAATGTCTATAACAAACATATAAATACTATAAAAGCATTATAAACCAGTTTTTCGTGTTAATATTTACTTAGAATAATTATGGGCAGGAAATTAATGCGAAACTTAAAAAAACTGGCACTTGAGCTTGAAAAAAATCCTGAATCATTTAATAGGAAAAAACTTCTTGAGCAGATAAGCGCAGCAAAAGAAAATGCTCGGGCATATTCTTTTACTGTAGCTTTGAATTTCGTAATGGAATCAACTTTTGGGAAAAAATCATTTTCACTTGATTACTCGAAAAATGAATTACTTGAAGGTCTTTTTCAACTGGGCTATTTTTATTCAGTTAGAAACAGAGACAGTTTGGCACACTTAATTGCATCTATGGGAACTGATATTGCTGATGGTGAGCATTCTTCATCTGAAACAGCTTTAAGGCTTATGTTCCTTAGAATGATGACTGCATTTGAAATGGGCCTTGAAGACGAAACAAAAGAGTATTATGGAAAGCTTATTAAAATGGATAAAGATGTCCCCAAAGATATTTCTTTCGATTACTACAATGCATTGGGGTTGGTAAGCGTCCAGCTATATAATAATGAAACATCCTATAAATATTATAGAAAAGCACTAAAATTTGCTGAAGATAGTCGAAGAAAGGCAATGATTCAAATCAACATCGCTGACCTCCACTACGCTAATGGAGAATATGATAAATCAATTGAGCTACTAGAAAAAATCAATGTCCCAGATTATCCAAGTTTTGTTGGCTATGCTGAAACTAGTAAACTAAAGATTTTTCTAATAAAAAACGATCTTTTAGCTGCTTCCAAAGCAGTTAAAAGATTGGAGAAATTAAATGATAGCAGACCAAACTGGATAGATTATTGGTATTCATACGTTTTTTTGGGCCATTATTACTTGAAGTTAGGTAACAAAGTCCAGGCTTTAAATTACTTGGAAGAAATAAAATCGTATCCAGATTACGACAATAACAAATATATTCAGGGTGAAGCTCTTGTACTCGAAGCAGCAACCAAGAGTGCGAGTGGTAAGAAGATTGAAGGACTAAAAAAATCTATTGAAGCCCATAACCTTCTTAAAAACAATAGGACATCCTCTCTACATTTAAGAGACCTTGTCATAAATCTTCAAAACAGTGCCATAAAAATATTTGAAGATTTGATTGATGAACTAAGTAAATCTGATGATTATACAGCGGGTCATACAATGAGGGTTTCACAACTATCTTTTATGATCGGAAAAAATCTTAAGTTAAACCGACCACAGCTTTTTAATTTAGCTATAGGTGCGATGCTCCATGACTACGGAAAAATGATCGTACCTTCTGAAGTCCTAAATAAACCAGCAAAACTCAATGATGATGAGATGGAATCTGTAAGAAAACATCCTACATTTGGTGCCTCATATCTACAGCATCTTGACTTTCCGGCTGAGATTGTCAATATAGTGAAGTATCATCATGAACGTTTTGACGGTTCGGGCTATCCCGAAGGATTAACAAAAAAACAGATACCGCTACTCGTTCAGATTGTAGCTGCTGCTGATGTTTTTGATGCACTAACCACAGATAGACCATACAGAAAAGCGCTTTCATTCGAAGAAGCGCGTGAATATATGAGAAAAAAGGGAAATAATATTGCTTCTAAAAAAATTATAAATGAATTACTTGACTTAACTAAAGAAGATCTATTCAAAAAGAAAGATGTAGATTTTAAATCAATTTGTGTTCCCATTATTGAAGAAATATTACAAAAATAAAATGGGGCAACGCCCCAAAAATTTATTTCAGTATTTCACAATCTTAGTATTACCAAAGATCATCTTCAGGATCAGGTATCTTCCAAAAACCAGGAATGTTTCGCATTATGCCAACCTCCTTTAAAAAATAGTTTTTCTTTCTTACGTACGTTACTACTAAAAGTCAGCTAATGCTCTTCGTCTTCATCAGGCATTTTCCACATAAAAGCCACCTCCAAATAAGTATTAATATAATAGAATAATTACTATAAATATGCGCTGCTGAGTTCCTTCATACGATTGATGTTTCTATTATATAAAAAACTACCTATTAAGACAAAATTGAATGACTGTCGACTATCAGGGTGTTAGAATATAATAACAGCAAATAATACCCAATAACCGCCAATTACTCAACGTAATGGCAAATAATGAGTTAAATCACGATTTTTCTCTTTATTGCTTCATGATAAAATATCATTCGATTGAGATAACAAATTGACATAAAAAAAGCGCCTTTCACAGGCGCCCATTTAAAGGTTTTTTTACAATTCTTTCGTGAAATGCTCTGTAGTATGCTTTAATAGTTGTTCAATCCATTTTTCTCTGTCAAACGTGTGGTTTGCTCCGTCTATAGTGCAGAGATTATATCCACGCTTCTCTGAGATTTCCTTGCTCATTTCATAAGGAACTGCCTCATCTTCGGTTCCATGAATAATTGACACATTGCCTTTAAAATTATCCAGTTCATCCAGGCTGTTTTTACTTGTTATGGTTTTGATGAAATCCATGCTTATAGTTAGTCCCCCAACATCCATAAAACCTTCTTCAAATAATCTTTTCTCTTCTTCAGTATTTCCAGAATGAGATGTGAAAACCTCAACATTTCTTAAGGCGGGAGCCCAGAAACAGACCGTTTTTACTTTATCAGGATTAGCACCAGTGAAAAAAGCTGTTATCGTTCCTCCCATACTATATCCAAGAATACCTATCCTTGAAGAAGAAACCCATGGTAGAGAAAGAGCATAATTATATATTTTTTCAACATCCTCAAGTTCTGTTCGAATAGTCATATCTTTGAAATCACCATCGCTGTCTCCTGAACCTCTAAAATCAAAGCGGATAGCACCTATATTATTCTTTACCAGAGCATCAGCAGCCCGTCGAAAAATAAAGTGAGGCTCAATATGATTTCCTGTGAATCCATGGCAGAATATGACAGCAGGGAATTTCCCTTCACCATCAGGCTTTTGTACAATCCCAACAATGCGCTTATTTTCTTCACCAATAACAAAAGGTTGCTTTTCCATAAAATCCACCTCCTGCATTACTGTTATTTTCACTTTTGTCGTGTGTTAGTGTATTTATATAATACAACGAAAAAAGGAGGTAAACTAAATGGATCAATACAAAATAGAAAACTATTTAAATGGTATTCTCCATCCTGAAAATTTCGAGGATTACTGTCATAATGGTATTCAAATTGAAGGCACTAGAAATATTAAGAAAGTAGCACTAGGTGTTTCTTTTAATGAAGCTTTTGTTGATAAAGCAACAAAAGAAAATGCAGATCTTCTTCTTGTTCATCACGGTATTTTTGGAAAAGATTTTTTCACACTAAAGGGTTATATGAAGAATCGTGTTAAGAAAGTACTGGATGTTGGAGCAACGCTGATGGGTTATCATCTGCCTCTTGATGCCCATGAGGATTATGGTAACAATGCTACAATAATCAAAAAAATGGGTTTGGAACCTGTTGAGAGGATTGAAGTAGGATACACAGCTAATTATAGTTCTCCTGTAACATTTGAAAAATTCTTCAATGATCTTCAAAAAGTAATTCAAAATGAACAGTATAAAATATATAAGAACACTGACACAGTAGAGAGAATTTTTGTTCTTTCCGGTGGCGGTAGTGAACTCCTTGAAGAAGTTGAAGGTAAGGTGGACACTTTTGTAACAGGAGAAGTGAAAGAACAAATAAGGGATATAGCAAAAGAAACCAATATAAACTTTATTAACGCCGGACATTATGCCACTGAAACCTTTGGAGTCAAGAATCTTGGTAAATTACTCAAAAAAGAATTCGATCTTGAAACTGTTTTCATTGATGTGTTCAACGAAGTATAGAAAAATAAATGGGATTCTCCTCAATACTTGCTGAGGAGTTTCCCTTTATTTGACTAAACTTTTCTTTTAAGTACAACGATCTCTATTCTGTCCGAACAATCCTCTGAAAGGTCAGCAAGATCACCTATACTCATTACCAGTTCCCTCAACTGATTTTTGTGAGCCAGCTCTAAATCCATTGAAAAAATCTTTTTTATCAAATCACGCTCAAACTGATCTTCATCATGTTCCAGTTTTTCTGTTTTCAAAACCAGTTCTGCCGCTTCTTCTAAATCGTCGAAAAGTTTCTCAGCTCCACCCTTTAGACTCTTGTATGTTTTTAGAGACATTTTAACTTGATCTACCAAATCATTTATCAATTCGTCAGGAATGACTATTTTTGTAAGTATTATATGATCCGCAATGCCTTCGGCACGATTGGCAATTCTATCAAAATTCTCTACAAGCCCCAGAAAATCTCCCCTAAAATTCGGTAGAAACGCTCCCTGATACATTTCTGTTTCCATACTTCGTCTAATTTTATCCGCTTCCGATTCTCTTTCATGGATAATATCATTTACTTTTTCAAGATCATCAGAATCCCCTTTTTTGTAGGTTTCAAGAAGTTGTTCCAGGCCACCCAATGTTTCCTCAACCGCTTTTATATGCTTCTTGAAATGCTTAATGATATCCTGCTCTTTTTTACCAACAAAAAGCATTGATTCACCTCCAAAATATAATTATTTTTCTTTAAATTCCATTCCATCAAAAACCAGATCGATTTTTCTGTGGATACTAAAATTATACTCCGGATCTTGATGACCTTTCATTGCCATAAAAACAGCATCCGATAGTTTTTCTCCGCTCAACTCCTTATCATTAACTTTTTTTAATCTCATGACAGGTGTAAAAAATCTGTCAACTACAAGAGGAAAAACCATGATACCGTTTATTTTAAGCTGTTTGAACCAGTTAGGCGGAATTGTTCCTGAAGCAACCATTGAAATTATACAGTTGAAGGGTGAGTATTCTTCAGCCCCATCATATCCGTCCTTACAAATAAATGTGGTTTCGCTAAAACCCAGAGTATTAAGATTTTCCTTAGCTTCATTCAAAAGCTCTTCGTCATACTCTATCGTAACAACTTTCCCCTGATTTAGTAGATATGATAACAGTGCTGTTCCGTATCCAGTTCCTGTTCCTACATCCAAAACATTTTCACTACCAGAAAGATCAAGAGCCTGAATCATTTCAACAACAAGAGAAGGTTGTGTTGAGGTACTCTCAACTGCAAATCCCTTCTTCTTTGATGGCAGAACAACATTCATATGAGCTCTGTCTTTGTATTCAGGAAGGACAAATCTGCTTCTATCTATTTTACATATCGCTTCATTAAGGCTTTCATCTCTAAGTATTCCACTTTTATGTAAATGCTCTGCCAGATATCTAGAAATTTTCAAAAGCAACACTCCACTATCAGGAACCTGAAATACGTATATTGTTAAGCTTTACAGCAAAAGGCCCTGAATAATTTTTCATCGACACAGTTTCATTTGAAAGCAACATTTCATTCTTAATATCATTCAGATTCCCTGAAATAGATCCTCCAGTTACCGGTATTCTATCCTCTCCATTGAAGTACCAGCCCATTCTTATTTCTCCACCAAAATCGCCGGTGGTGTGATCAGTCTGGAAATCAGAAAATTCCCTTACTTCCAGGTGTTTGCCATTTCGGAGTTCATCCAGTTTTGTATTTCCAGTTTTGACGGATATATTCGTCATTGATCCGGTAGGTTCATTTTCCAAATAATGGGAATATCTAACATTTCCCCAAAACTTCTTAATTATTCCATCTTCAATTACTTCCACTTTCTTCAAGGGTAATCCATCTTTATCATAGGGAACAGAATAGTAAGATCCTTCTATAGACGGATCTATGGTTATGGACAACCTATCACCTTTAATATCCTCACCCTGGACATTGTCTCCAATATCGAATGTAGAGATTTTTTCATAAACCATCCTTGAAGAGGCTTTTGCCAGAAACATGGCCATAAGACTTATTATGTTCTCACCAGAAATTATCATGGGAATATCTCCAACAGAAGGGGTACTAGTAGCATTTGCTCTATATGCTGTTTGTAAGAGTGAGTCATTACTTCTTTTCTTAATGAAATCTTTTGAGAATCTTGATATTAAAATTTGCCAGTAAAGCTCCGCTCCTTCTTTTTCTTTATTTTTCCATGTAGTAATGTACTCAATGAACAACCTGTTCTTTTCATACGAACAGTCCACGCCTTCAGAATTAACTGTTCTTCTTTTTAAGTGATTCAAAAAGAATTCCGAAGAATTTATCCAACCTTCTTTATATACATCTGAATCGTAAAGACTTTCAGCAAGAGAATACAACTCATCAAATACTTGCTTTTCGCTGTGATTATCAACTTTCTCAGCGACGGGTTTAACCATAGGATACCAGGGATTTTTCACAAATTTTGCTGAATATGCGGACTCTTCAATAACATTTTTAATCTCTTCTTCTTTCATTGTTGGATGTATTTTCACTTCAGCGGAACCTCTATATGATTTTCCTTCTTCATCAAAATCTTTGTAAACAGTTAGGTAAAAATTCCTTACCTTTTTAGCTCTATTCATGTCGAGTTTTTTCTTTATAAAAAACAGTTCTTTGTCTTCAATTACATCATCAACGATTTTCCAACCATCAATATTTTTTGATTTTGAGAGTAATTCAATTATTTTTTCAATCATTATCCTAACCTCGCTTTAGCTTTAATATAGGGGCCCCCAGCGGAAACCTTCACAAATTCTTTGTGCCCTTTTCCACATGCACCTGTTCCAGACAATCTGAAATTACCTGAAACCATGCTTATTGATTTTAATAAATCAGGTACAAACCCTGTCATGAAAATTGGTGAAACAATCTTTCCTGTCAATTTTCCGTCCTTTATTTCTTGGCCAAACAAAATCACACATTGTATACCCCAATTCTTGGGATCTTCCATTCCACTGGTGTATTTTTCTAGAAGATAACCCTTATCTATTGAAGAGATCATATCTTCCAATTTATCCTCTCTGGGTTCAAAGAAGGTATTGGTCATTCTAGAATACGCTTTCTTTTCAAAGGATTCTCGTTTCCCATTTCCTGTTGGATCAACATCTAATCTCATGGATGAAAGCAAATCTCCAATACCAGAAACAAGTTTTCCGTTTTTTATTATTACCGTATCCTTCCCCAGAACGCCTTCATCATCGAAAAAATAGGATGAAACTTCCTTCGCTGCACTGGCTCCATCATGCATTGTAACGTGCTCTGAAGCAACCATTTTGCCCATATATTCTTTGGCCTTTGCACTGTCTTTAACAAACATATCCAGTTCAACACCATGTCCAAAAGCCTCATGAGCAACAAGTCCGGAAACTTCAGGTGAACAAATCACATCATAAACTCCCGGTTTTATTTTTTCTGAGTCAAGTAGCTTTACAGCTTCGTCAACTATATCCTTTAATCGTGATTCCATTTCATCTAAGAGCTCGGGGCCTTTCAAGCCTGAAAAACCCTCATAGGAAACACGTGTCTTATTTTCTTTCCTTACAACTGCATTCAGATAACCCTGTGACCAGATATATGATTGTTTGAGTCGTTTCTTGTTAGAGAAAAATAACTTGTTTACAGTCACTTCTTCATAAACCGCGAAAAAATTAACCAGTTTATCAGATGCTTCATGTGCTTTTTGTTTCATTGCATTCAGTCTGTTTAGCTTTTCTTCTGTGGCAACATTCTCCGGTAGTATTTTCACTTCACCTGAGAAGCTTTCTTCCATTTCCTGTTCTTCTATCTTTTTAAAAGCATTCCTTTCTAAGTTTGATTCCTTTAAAACATCATTATTAACAATATTGCTGTTTATTCTCCGAACAATAACTTCCGGGTCATCAATTTCATTAAAAGAGAACTCCGCGTAACCAGTGCCATCATGGGCTCTCACAACAAACCCTCGTTCAGTCCACTGCGAATCATTATAATTTGTTCCTCTGCTGGTCACTACATGTTGTTTTCCAAAAACATCTGTGCCAAGTACAGAAACATAATCATAATTTCTTTCCAATCCTTTCAAAATTTTTTCAACGAAAGGGATACTGTCTTCAATGAATTTTGATGGTTTTACCTTCAATGTATTCACTCCTTCAGATTAAATTTCGAAGTAATTCAAATGCAAGGTAGCATTGTCAATACAACCCATTAAATGATTCACATAACCATTATAGATTATTACTAGAAATAAACAAAAAGCCAGGGGTTAACCCCTGGCTTTTAACATAACGTATAATTCTGGAATTCACCATCTGGATATAAAAATGAACTTGTTAAGTCAAACACACCGAAACCGTTCTTCAATGCAAATGTTATTAGTTCCATGTATTCATTGATTCGCTCGAGAACATCTTCAAAAGAACATTTGCCTTTTAAAGCAGATATTGTTATCTCTACCGTTTTTTCGTCACTGGCTCTAATATTCAAGGAATCGCCTCGAGCACCGAGGAGGAGCTTAGCAGACAATGTTTCTAAAATCCTTTTCACTGCTTCAGTTGCTTGGTTCTCAGGTACGGTAAACGCAAGATCACAATTTACATACATACCCTTTCCCTCCTCTCATTATTTTGTTTTCAAAGAGCGGTTGCCAACAACAAGGTAAACCCCTGGCAAAACAGGTCACTAAACTATGGGAAAATCGAAATGAAGTACTTCTGAAGCTATAAATATTATACACCTATACGGTTTATTAAGAAAAACTCTACATCCTTTGTAATTTAATCAGATTCGTTTATGTTTAGACACATTTTAAGACTGTTAAGTTGCTTCTATATGACTGAGCTTTGTTATAATCATTTTGTCAACTACAACAATAATCAACAAGAAGACTTAATATTATCAATCAAGATTTTGTTTGAAAGGTGGTGCTCCATGAAACACTATTTAACAGATGAGAAGGTAATATATGAAATGTCATCCACAAAAGACCCTGTAATAGAAATAAACTGTGGTGATACCATCGTTGTTGATACAAAGGATTGCTTTAGTAACAAAATAAAAGATGAATCAATCACTTTAGAAGACAATTTTGATTTCTCCGTTGTTAATCCAGCAACAGGACCCATATTTATAAACAACGCTGAACCTGGAGATACATTAAAAGTATTAATAGAAAACATTTCCCTGGCTGAAAAGGGGGTTGTCGAAATATTCCCAGGATTAGGCGTTTTAGGAAACAGTGTTAAAAAAGCAAAAACGAAAATTGTTACTGTCAAAGATAATTATGCTTATATAAACAACCATAAACTGGAAATAACTCCCATGATTGGTGTTATAGGTGTTGCTCCTAGGGAAGGAAATGTTCCATGTGGGAGCCCGGGTTCTCACGGGGGAAACATGGACACACTTGAAGTAACTACTAGTAGTATAGTTCATTTACCTGTATATCACAAAGGAGCATTATTATCTCTGGGAGATGCTCATGCGCTAATGGGCAATGGAGAAATCTGTGGGACGGGAGTTGAAATACCATCAAAAACAACCTTAACAATAAGCATTGAGAAAAAGCATATTGACAATCCATATATTGAAACAGAAACAAGTTTTATCTTCATAGCAAGCCATGAAAACATTGACACCGCAGTTGAAACTGCAGCAAGAGATTCTGTCATGTTCATTTCAGAACAAAAGAATATACCCTTTGAAGAAGCGTACATGTTAGCGAGTATCACCTGTAGCCTAACTTTCAGTCAGGTTGTTAACCCGTTAAAAACTGTGAAAATGATTGTTCCGAAATCAATAATTTGAACTTTTATCTTCAAAAGATACATTTATAAACTGAAAATCAGGAGAAGGTATGAAAACAAAAAAACTGAAAGAGACAGCACTAAAAATATTTAATGAATCGATCAAAAAGGTTATGCCCGATAGGGCTGTAAAAGATAAACTGCTTGAGCTTGACTTTGATGAAGATATTTTCATTGTTGCGGTTGGAAAGGCATCATGGAGGATGGCTCAATCTGCTGTAGAAACCATTGGAAACAAAGTAAAGAAAGGGATAGTTATTACAAAATATGGTCACAGCGAAGGTAAGATTAAGAAACTTGAGATATATGAAGCAGGACATCCAGTACCTGACGAAAACACGATAAAGGCCACAAAGCTTATACTAAATGAATTAAATAAAACTGATAAAAATACCAGAATTCTGTTCCTTCTCTCTGGAGGAGGGTCATCGCTTTTTGAATTACCTTTGGAAGGAATCCACCTTTTAGATATGCAAGAAATCACAGAATCTTTGCTAAAATCAGGGGCAAATATCGTTGAAATAAATACTGTTAGAAAACACTTATCGTCAGTTAAAGGAGGGCGTTTTGCTGAAATTAACAGTCCCAGGAAAATAACAACTCTGGTTCTTTCAGACGTTCTTAACGATAGACTTGATAGTATAGCCTCAGGACCGGCATATCCAGATAATTCAACATCTGAAGAAGCACTTTCAATATTAAAAGCATACAATATTGATATTTCTAAAAGGATTGACAACGCTTTAAAGAAGGAAACTCCAAATTCTCTTGATAATGTAGAAAGCCATATTATTGGAAATGTAACAACGGTTTGCAATGAAGCAGCAAAACTTGCTAATGAAATGGGTTATAGTTCAGCAATTCTTACAACCAGTCTGGATTGCGAAGCCAGAGAAGCCGGTAAGTTTTTGGGAAGCATTATAAATGAGATTAAACACAATAAAAGTCCCTGGACTCCTCCCTGCGCGATCATAGCTGGTGGAGAAACGGTTGTTCACGTCACAGGGAATGGTACAGGCGGGAGAAATCAGGAACTTGCTCTTGCAGCAGCAATAAAGATAAAAGGACTCGATGAGGTAGTATTGCTTTCAGCCGGAACAGATGGTACTGATGGTCCCACAGATGCCGCTGGCGGTCTTGTAGATGGTTTTACATATTCGAAGCTATCAAAGGCAGGCGTAAATCCAGTGGATGAACTTAAAAGAAACAATTCTTATCCAGCTCTAGAAAAAACCGGAGATCTCTTAATAACGGGGCCTACAGGAACAAATGTTAACGATCTTATATTGATCATGTTTGGGTAGGGTTTACAACTGTGATATAATAATCGCACTAAAAGTGAAACAATGGTTCGAGATTTTAATTATTATTTAAACTTAACGAAACCAATGTTTTGTATAATTAAAACGGTTGATATTTATCATATGATGTATACAATTGATTAATTGGAGGTGATCGTATGAAAAATCGTACAGGATTAGTACTTGTAGTTTTTATATCAATCTTGTTAGTAGGATCGGCATTTGCAAGTGCAGATAACGCTGCAGAAGTTATTGTTACTAATGTTAACAATGCTTTGTATGATCTTATGGAAGTAACCCAGGAACAGGCAGATACGCTTATTGAAGCAGGAGCAACTGAAAATGAACTACGTGAACTCGGCGAACTTATGGTAATTAGAGCCGAGAAAATTACCTCGGGTGCCACAAATGCTCTTGACCAACTCGGTGTTGACTACGAAATCTATCACGAATCTGTAACCTTTGAAGGCGAAGATTATTGCTTAACATTCTCTGTTGATCCGATAAGATTATGTGATGATTGATAGAACGATAAATAGAAAAAGCCCTCACAAATGGGGGCTTTTTTTATACACTTCTTCGTAACATTAACTTGTTAAATAAGTATAAGATAAAGGACTTTATAACATTTGTGATCTAATAAAAATCAAATTGTATGTTAGTTCTACCAGAACTTTCAGGTATAATATAGTAGAAAGAAAGGAATGAACCTTTTTTGAAAAACATACGCGGACTACATCTAAAAAAGAAAAATTCGTATATTGAAAAGGTTTCACAAAAAAGCGGTGCCCTGTCTTTACTCGCCTCCGGAGACCATGTTGAAGTATTGATTCAAGAGATAAAAAAGAACACTACTTTTTTCATAGAACCGGGTACAACAAGCGGATTAATCGAGTTTTATTACATCCTCGAAGGCTCAGTTACCTGCCTGACACTCACTAACTCCAAAATGAATCCTCTTGAAGCTGGTGACTATTTTTATGTTAATCATCTTTTTTTTGCACCTGTTTCTTTCAAGGCACTAACCAAAACAAAACTTCTATACGTCAGTTCGAAACCTGTCTTTAAATACTTGAGTAACGATATAAAGGAACTTAAAAGCATGTTGAAAGAAGTTGAAAGCAAGGATGAATACACACACAATCATGGTAAAAGGGTAAGAGATCTTTCCTTTGCTATAGGAAATAAAGTCGGGTTAAACCAGGATGAAATGGAGAACCTTACCTGGGCAGCACTATTACATGATATAGGAAAAATTGATATCCCTGATGATATTCTAAAAAAACCAACAAGGCTAACGAAAGAAGAATTCGAGATAATAAAAAAACATCCTGTTAGGGGTGCAGAACTGGTAAAAGATACCTTTTTAGAACAAATCTCTAAAATTATTGAACAACATCATGAACGTATTGATGGTTCTGGTTATCCCTATGGATTAAAGAATGATGAAATTTTACTGGAAGCAAAAATATTGGCAGTTGCTGATAGTTTTGATGCTATGACCTCTAAAAGACCCTACAGAGAAGCAATTGAGGTCAGCAAAACCCTTGATGAATTAAAAAAATTAGCTGGTGTAGCATATTATGAAGAAATTGTAAAATTGTTGGTTGAATGTATTGAAGAAGGGCTGGTCTAAAACGACCTGCCCTGTTGGTTAATTTATTTCTTTTTATCCTTCTTTTTGTCTTTTTTCTTTTCTTTTACTATGTTATAGAGCCACTCAAGTCCATTTACAACAGCTTCATTAAAACTATCTTTTTCATATTTGCCTTCAGAATCTTTTTTGCCGGCCTTCATGTCTGTTAGAAGTTCAATAGCTTCATCTACGGTTTCTACAGACCATATATGAAATTCGCCTTTTTCAACTGAATCACAAATTTCATCAAGTAGAACGATATTATCAAAATTACTTTCTGGTACTATTACTCCTTGTTCTTTATTGAGCCCCTTCGTTCTACAAAGCCTGTAAAAGCCTTCAATTTTTTCGGGCACTCCACCAACAGGTTGGACCCTTCCACTCTGGTTAACCGATCCAGTAACAGCAATATTCTGCTTAATTGGAATATTTGATATAGCAGATAAGAGAGCAACCGTTTCAGCCACGGAAGCGCTGTCACCATCAACCATTCCATAAACCTGTTCAAAACTAAGGTATCCGTTAAGACTAAGAGGAAATTTATGAGCATACTTACCGCTCATATAGCCTTTGATTATTAAAGAAGCCTTGTTATGTATCTTTCCACTTAGCCCTGCTTCTCTTTGAATATCAAGTATTCCCTCGGTACCAGGAGTAGCTCTTCCAGTAAGTTTAACAGGAACACCAAAAGTAATATCCTCTGTTTGAATGACTGTCAGGCCATTAATTTCACCAACCTTTTCACCTTCTGTATCAACATACAACATTGCGTCTCTGAATTTCTCTTCTATCTTGTCTCTATAAAGGGAACCACGTTCATAAATATCATCCCACGCACTTTTTACATGTTTTGCATAAACCATATCACTGTCATTAACTCTGGCATTGGTTGAACTTTCGACAATCAGCTGTTTTATCTTTCCAAATCTTGTGGAAAGCTTTTTTCTGCTACCAGAAATGCTTATCGACTTCCTTATTATCTCTTCAATGGCATCTCTGTTAAATTCAAGCAGATCATTTTCTCTTACTGTTGTACAAACAAACCTACAAATGTCCCCAATTGTTTTGTTTTCAAAATCCATCTCCCAGTCAAATTCAGCCTTTATCTTAAACAGTTTCTGGAAATCCGGGTCCATCTGGCTTAAAATAGAGTAAATCCAGGGCTCCCCAATAAGCACAACCTTAACATCAACTGGTATTGGTTCAGGTTTAAGGCTTACAGTGCTTACTATTCCCATTTTATGTTCAATATTTTCCATGGTAAGCGTTCCGGAAAAAAGCAATTGTTTAAGTGTTCGCCAGACATATGGTTCACTGAGAACATTTAATGCGTCCAGTATTATATAACCTCCATTGGCTTTGTGAATGGCTCCCGGTCTTATCATTGTGTGATCAGTATCAAGCATACCCATGCGGGCGACATATTCTATTCTTCCAAAAAGCTTCGAGTAACTTATGTTCATCTCTTCAACGACCGGTTTCCCCTCAGTTTCAGAATTATCAATGAACAAATTGACTGCATATCTTTTTCCAAAAAAAGATTTGGGATCCGTTTTGGATCTAAAAAAGACCTTAAGATTATCAAGTATATCTTTTTTCAAACGATCAATAAAATCCTGTATTTCATCGTTTTCTTTAAAGGTATTTTTAAGTTCTTCTATGTGACCTTTAATGGTGAATTCAGCAACTTCCTTATTCAATTCTTTTAATTTGTTTGCATATTCTCTTTCTATTCCTTTTATTTTTAGAACATATGAATTTACAAGTTCTCTGACTTCTCTTCCGCGCTCCTGGATTTCTTTCTTTTCATCCTCTGACAACTGGTCAAAGGCATCCTTTGTTAATGGCTTGCCATTCTTTATGGGAACCGTAGCCACACCTGTCTGATTAACCTGTACTTTGTAACCTTTTTCTTTGGCTTTTTCTGACAATTCATTGAATAGTCTGCTCTTCTTTTCATTCTGCTCATTCTTAAGCTCGGACATTCTTTTTTGGTAATCTTCACTCTGAAACGTTTCAAGTATTGCATCAACCATATATTCCACGAACTCTTTAAGCTTCTTTTTTATATCTTTACCTAAACCTGTTTCCAAAGAGATTGCATTTGGGTTCCTTGGATTATCAAAATTGTAAACATATACCCAGTCACAGGGAGATTTAGCTTTTTTTGCTCTTTTCTTTAGGTATTTCTTTGCAAACGTTCTTCTTCCTGTATCTGTCAAACCAGAGACAAAAATATTGTATCCCTTTACTTTAATATTCAAACCCTTTTTCAGGGCCTTTTCTGCTCTTCTCTGCCCTATGAAAGCTGTTAATTCTGAAAATGAAGTTGTATCTTTTATATCTTTCGGGAGTTCTACAGGAATTTTTAAATTTTCATACTTTAATTCTCGCAAATTCATCCCTCCTTGATTAATATATATTCCAGATATCCTTTTACGTAAGACGCCACCTGTTCGAGCAATTCAACTGTTAACTTATCCAGTTTCTCCGTTTTGCCAGTTTCTCTAAGGTTGTGAAAATAATCCTTATCTGCAAGAAATATTTGATCACAATGTAGTTCACCTTTCATAAGCCTCTTCATTTCATAAAAAACCTTATTCAATTTCCTCCTTGCCTTTCTTCTTAATTTAGCAGCTCCCTTTTTTGGATCTGTTATTTCAATGGGCTCAGCTTTATCAATAGCTTCAACAAGCGGTTCGTATCCTTCCCACAAAAGGTAACCGGCATAGTTGTCAAAGGCAAAATGGTAGTTGGAGAATATAGTTAACCATTTGTTGTAATTGAAGAGTAATCTCAGAAGTTCAAGAAATGGTGCTGGAAAAGTATGATAAGGCATCCCTGAATCTTCTAAATAATGTATCGCTCTGGCCATGTATCTATAAAACCAGTAATAATCATCTTTTTCTTCTGCCTTTTTTGCAAGTTCTGTAAAATATTCAACGCTATCTGTTACCCTCCCAAGCCTAAAAAACAAAATTCTGAACTCCATATGTCTCCAGCCCTGACTGCCGCCTGTTAAAAACTGGTAAGGTGAAAGGTCCAGTTCTTTGTCCATTCCCATATCGGGCTCATAGGAATAAACTGTCAATATTTGCCACGCAGGAACAGTGTTATTTTTTGGTTCTGGATTTGGATATACAGGATTAAACAATCTTTCATCTTCAGCAGGTACTGCAAGTGTTCCACAATAATCTTCATAAATAGAATTGTAAGGATTTTTGTTGTAATTTCTTGTCTCCATCATATCGTAGCAATATGTAGTAATAGTAACATCATTATCTAAAAGGTTCATATAATCCTGAATTATATAGTAAGTTAACGCATCATGTCCTGACCATCCCAACAATAACCCTGCAAACAATATAAAAACAACACAAAATATGGTCATTTTCATAATAAATCACTCCAATTTATGAAAATAAACACTTCAGAACACATCCTATTTTCTCATAAAGGTTGTAGAATTTTTATACTTGCACAACTTAAACAACATCTTTTACAACCTGGAGGTGCAGGAATGGGAAAAAACCATTCCAGGTAGCATGAAAAGGAATGAATGGCTTAAAAATAATGCTTATGATTTTCATACGAAAATCAACCCTTCTTTATCCAATACAACGAAAAAAAACATAGATTACTTCATTTCCGGTATTAGTGATGAAGGATTTATACTTGTAGTTCATGATTATGAAAGGTTTTCAGAAATGCTTTCAATGAATGGTAGAAGCAGTGTGATCGAAATGAATATTAACCGTTATATCGGTAAAAATGTAAAAGACAAACAAGAACCAAAACTTCATTTCATTCATATGTTTGATGGAATTATTGCATTTTTAGTTTTCGATAACCTTTTTCCTGAAGATATTAATATTTTTCTGAGGAAGGCCTACACCGCTCTTAAATGTGATGGAAGAGGTATGTTAATTTGTTCAATTAGCGAATTAGAAACTGCCAGAGCACATCAAAGAAATCTTCATAAGCAGGGTATTCCCGCTATACTTGGTGAAATCATTGAGAATGGGGTTTACCAGTTTAAACCTCCATTAAATGTCATAGAATCCATTATTAAGCGCTCCGGTTTTGTTATCGAGGATTGTACTTTCGAAAATACTTACACAGCATTCATCACAATTCAAAAGGGATTATTTGATTAAACGTATTTAATCACCAAATATTCTTTCCAGTGTTAAAATTACACAGATAAACATGTGTAAAATTAAGTAATGCCATATCTCGTATAAATTGGCTGGTGAGTTCATGTCAAAAAAAAGTGTAATTTTTGGTAGATTCCTGAGAAAATATCTGGACAATCCCGAAGTTTTTAGAAGGCATCTTAAAGCAGGAATGGGTCTCGAAATATTTAGAAGAAAGCATTTTGCTGATAAAAATAAATCTGAGTTCTCAAATATTACTAATTATTTGGCTGTTGAAGAAATTTATAACGCATTGAAGGCAAACAAGTCAGTCTGGGTAAATCTCTTTGCTCCCTCTGAAATGCTTCTTGCAATGGGACTGAATCCTCTTTCAGCTGAAGGAATAGCAGGAGCACTTACAGCGATGAATCTGGAAGATTATCCTCTGTCACTAGCTGAGAGTAATGGAATAACAAAATCTCTGTGCTCTTTTCATCGAACCTCTGTGGGGAGTGTTTATTGGGGTATTTTCCCTTCTCCTATGATGACAATTACAACGACTATTCTATGTGATGGAAACCCAGGAACTTTCGGAGAAATGGCACGCGAGTACGACGTACCCTATTACCTTATTGATGTTCCAAGAGGAAGAAAAAAAGAATACATTCCATATGTTGAAAAACAACTACTTAACTTAACCGAAAAAATAGAAGATATTACAGGTAGAAAGTTTTCGATGGATGAGCTCTCAAAAGTTTTGGTAAAAGAGAATTCTACCATAAGTAAACTTAATGAAGCAAAACGCCTTATGAAAACCAAAGAAATTCCCATAGAGTTATTCGAACAATTGAACATTCTTTACGTATTACATACGTTAGCCGGTGATGAAAGACTTCTTGATGGTGCAGCTCATTTAGTGAAAGATCTTAAAAATAATCCTAAAAAAGAAGGCAAAAGATTGCTGTGGATGCATATTCCGCCATATTTTGATAATGTTCTTTTTGATCTTTTCTCTCCTTCTGGAAATTTCAGGGTGATTACCGAAGAGTACTGGTGGGATTGGCTGTACCCACTTAATCCTGACGATCCTATAAGATCGCTTGCAGAAAAACTCGTTTTCAACCCGGAAGCTGGTACAGTTGAAGATAGAGCACTATTTAACCTCAAACTGGCAAAAGACCTAAATATCGATGGTATAATACATTTTTCACACTGGGGATGTAGACAGTCTAACGGAGCTGTAGGTTACCTGAAGAGTTTTTTCTCCAAAAACAATATACCATTTCTAAATCTAGATGGAGATTGTGTTGATCACAGAAACTTACATCCTGAACAATTAAAAACAAGAATTGAAGCGTTTTTTGAAATGCTGGAGGATTGATATGATTTATTATGCGTGCAGTTATGTTCCTCTTGAAATATTGATTGCAACCAAACAACCCTTTAAAAAAATTAAAACTCCTATGAAAACAGAAAGCGAACTTATTCATAGAAATCTTTGTGATTACTGTAAAACGATATTTCAAACCGTTATGAATATGGATAAAAATGATGTATTTGTCTCAATTGATTCATGCGATGCCATGAGAAGAATATCCGATGTATTGAAAAAAGAATCAAAAGCAAAGATAATAACGTTACGATTACCATGGAAAAACGACTCAGAGGCTGTTAGCATTTACAAAAAAGAATTAAAGACTTTGATCAAGGAATTAACAGAAAACTCAGATAATGAACTCACTGAAAATGATCTTTTTTACGGAATCAGTTTTTTCAAAAAAATCTCTGATAATATATGGGATGTTCATATGGGAAGCTTTCCAGCTTTAGAAAAGCAGAAAACCTTAGACTATGCTTTTGATGGACAATCTTATACGCCAGAAAATAAGGAAAATAATGAAGATCCTAATAAGCCAGGTCTGGCAATCATTGGAGGATTTTTTCAACCAGATAGACTCATAGAGATCGTAAATGAAGCTGGAGGAAGAGTTGTGCTCAATGAAAGCTGCCAGGGTATTAGACCATTCACAGGTAAATACTCCAATGAAGGAGATAATCTCTTTAACATTGCCCAAAGAATAATACAAAAAAGACTACCCTGTGGAAGATTTTATGGCAATTATGGTAACGACCTAAATTATTTGCTGAACAAATTTAATATAGATGGTGTTATTAAGGTTCAACCTAAATTTTGCGATTTTTATGGTTTTACAACTGAAGAAATTGATTTACCCGTTTTGATTGTTGAATCAGAATTTCCACAAACTTCTTCAGGTCAGTTGCTTACAAGAATAGGTGCCTTTATTGAAAAAATTAGGAAGAAAAAACCCGGACATTCCAGTTGTTTTTCGGAAGAAAAATTATTTGCTGGCATTGATTCGGGTTCCACCACTACAAACATTGTAATTATTGATAAAAACAAAAACATCCTTTATAAGGAAACCACCCCAACCGGCACCAACGCTAAACAGACAGCCAGGTCATTACTTGAAAAAGGAATGAAGTCTTTAAAGGCATCCAACGACTCTCTGGCTTACACAATAGCGACAGGATACGGTAGAAATATTATTGATTTTGCCAGTGATACCGTCACAGAAATTACCTGCCATGCACGTGGTGCCAAAACATTGTTCCCCGAAATACGAAGTATAATTGACATTGGTGGTCAGGACAGCAAATCAATAAAACTAGGAAACGACGGTTCGGTTAAAGACTTCGCAATGAATGACAAATGCGCTGCTGGAACTGGAAGATTTCTTGAAGTTATGTCGAATGTTCTTGAAATCAATTTGAACGAAATGTCAACAAAGGCTCTTAATGCAAAAAGAGCAGCTCCAATAAGTTCCATGTGCACTGTTTTTGCAGAATCAGAAGTTGTATCACTTCTCGGAAAAGGAGAGAACATATCGCAAATTGCTGCTGGCCTTGCCAACTCTATTGCAAAAAGAGTGGCTGGTTTGTATAGAGGTATAAAAGGTGAAGAACCTGTCGCCTTCACTGGTGGCGTTGCCAGAAATAATAGCGTTAAGGAAGCTCTTGAAAAAGAACTAAATGTAACTTTATCCGTCCCTGAAGACCCGGATATTGTTGGTGCTTTTGGTGCTGCACTTTTCGCACGACAAATGGAGAAAGAAAAATGAACACCAAGATATTCCACATATCTCTTGAAAATCCTGAGATTGAGAAATTGAAGAATGCTGCCTCTTACATAAAAGACAACAAACTGGTAGCATTTCCAACAGAAACTGTTTATGGACTTGGTGCCAATGCTCTAAATGAAATGGCTGTTAGAAAAATATTTGAAGTTAAGGGAAGACCTCCCGACAATCCTCTCATTGTCCACGTATCATCTATAGAAATGGCCAAAAGATTTATAAAGAATGATATAGATGAATTTTCAAGATTAACAGAACTATTATGGCCCGGTCCGATTACCTTAATTTTCAACAAAGAAAGTATAATTCCTGATATTGTATCCGGGGGACTTTCAACAATCGCCATAAGATATCCTGCACATCCAATCGCCCAGAAACTTATAGAATTATCCGGTGTTCCCATTGCAGCTCCAAGTGCAAATATTTCAGGAAAACCAAGCCCCACGAACGAAGAACACGTGACAAATGATCTTAAAGGAAGGGTAGAATGTCTTGTTCTCTCGGGAAGGACTGTTTTTGGTCTTGAATCAACAATTGTTGATCTCAGTAAAGAAAAACCAAATCTATTAAGACCCGGGCCCATTTCTGTTGAACGTCTTAAAGAGTTACTCCCTGAAATGACCATACATTCCTCTGTGAAAGGTGAAGAAGCAAGAACTCCCCTGGCTCCCGGAATGAAATATAAACATTACTCACCTGAAATTGAAATGATTCTATATGATGGAGAGCTTGATTGGGCTATACATAATATTATCGATGAAACAAAAAAAATGAAAGTAAAATATACAATATTATGCTCTGAAGAAACACAAAAACTATATCCTGATCCCTCAAAAACAGTTATTCTTGGTTCCAGAAAAGAACTCTACTCGGTAGCAGCCAACCTTTTTGACGTATTGCTTTCCTTAACCAAAAATGATTACGAAGTAGCCTTATGTGAACCTTTTCCGGAAACCGGTATTGGACTGGCCATAATGAACAGATTAAGAAAAGCTTCCTGGAAAACTGTCAAAAGATAGTATGCTTACTTCTCTTTTGCGTTATTTTCTGCATCACTTTATTCACCTATTTAAGATAAGATTTTATTATTGGTGTATACTTTTTTACAAAGGTAGTCTTGACCGGAGGTGTTCAGGTGAAATATATAGGCTTGTGTGTCGGTTCAAGCAGTGTTTCGTATTATTCTGATAATGAGGCAAAACATTTATCCCATGGAGGAAATCCCAAAAAAATACTTTCACAAATCCTTGAATCTTTCGATGAAAATGATTCGATAATCATTGCCACAGGTCGAAAAGGTAAAAGGATACTCGATCTTCCCCAGGTTTCTGAAGTTGAAGCAACTGAAGTTGCTTACAGTAAATTAAAAACAAAATATGGAAATGTAGACGCCGTAGTAAGTGCTGGCGGGGAAAATTTTACATTATACAGGGTTAACGAAAAAGGCCTAATAACAGGTATATTTACAGGAAACAAATGTGCTTCTGGAACAGGTGAATTTTTTCTACAACAAATAAAAAGAATGGGTATTTCTCTTGATTATGCGAACTCCGTTGATACAGAAAAGAGTTACGAGCTGTCATCCAGATGTTCTGTTTTTTGCAAAAGTGATTGTACCCACGCTTTAAACAAAGGTGTTAACAAAGATCAGGTATTAAATGGTCTGGGTAAAGTTATGGCAAGTAAAATAATTGAGCTTGCACATAAAGCCAGAGCAAGAAAAATAATGTTAATAGGTGGAGTAAGCAAGAATGAATTGATGAAAAAACATCTTAGAAGAAACCTCGATATCATCGTTCCGAACGAAGCTTTTTATTTTGAAGCATACGGCGCAAAAAACTGGGGTGAACAAAACAGTATTATACAAAGGAATTCAGGAAAAGTCTTCAAGGATTTTGAATTGTCCTTCCCATTACATCCTTCTCTTTCCAAATACAAGGATGAAGTTGAATTTAAAGAAATGAATTTCGAAGAGGCTGAACCTGGTGACAAATGCATTCTGGGTATTGACGTAGGTTCCACCACAACAAAGGCTGTTGTCGTCAGGGAAAAAGACAATGCTATTCTTGCTGGTGTTTATCTAAGAACACTTGGTGACCCTGTCAGAGCAGCTCGAAATTGTTATCAAGATATCAAAAACCAGTTAAAAGATAAACAGGTAGAGTTTAGGGGACTGGGTGTAACCGGTTCTGGAAGAAAAATTGTTGGTCTACACGCAATGACCGATGCCGTTTACAATGAAATAATGGCTCATTCCAAAGCTGCAGCCTATTTCGACCCGGAGGTAGATACAATATTTGAAATTGGTGGACAGGATGCAAAATACACATATTTGATTAACGGAGTCCCTGCATCATATGCCATGAACGAAGCGTGTTCCGCTGGAACAGGATCCTTCCTTGAAGAAGCTGCAAGGGAATCATTAAATATCGATTATAAAGAGATAGGCGATTACGCCATGAAAAGTACCAATCCCCCAAATTTCAGCGATCAGTGTGCTGCATTTATTGGTAGCGATGTGAAAACAGCCATTCACGAAGGTATCAACCATGAAAATATCTGCGCTGGTCTCATATATTCAATCTGCCTGAATTATTTGAATAAAGTTAAAGGCAATCGACCCGAGGGAAAGAAAATCTTTATGCAGGGAGGCGTCTGTTACAACAAGGGTGTTCCTGTAGCCATGGCTGCTCTCACAGATAAGAAGATAATTGTTCCCCCTCATCCTGGATTAATGGGTGCCTTTGGCGTAGCTCTCATGGCGAAAGAAAACCAGAAACTTGGTCTGATAAAAAAGGAAACATTCCTTCTCGATACTTTCATTAACAGGGAAGTTATCTATAAATCAAGCTTTGTATGTCAGGGCGGCAAAGAGAAGTGTGACAGAAAATGTGTAATCAACATTATTGAACTTGATGGAAAAACTTATCCCTTTGGTGGAGCGTGTAATAAGTATGAAAATGTAATTCACGAACTCAATATTGAACCTTCAGAATACAACTTTCTGAACAAACGCGAAAAAATCGTTTTTCCTGATGGGGTCAGACTAGATAATGAAAACACCTCTCCAACAATAGGATTGAATCCTTCATTTTCAATGAACACAATATTTCCTATATTCCATAGTTTCTTCAAAGAACTGGGTCTTCATGTTCTGCTCCCAGATAAAACCGCTAAAGAAGGCTGGGAGAGAAGAGGTGCTGAATTTTGCTTCCCGTTAGATATTTCACACGGTTATATGTACGACCTGATCAAAAAATCTCCTGACTATATTTTTCTACCAAGGATTAGAGGAATAAAAGTTCCTAACTCAGATAATTACAATGTTTTCTGTCCTTTTGTGCAGGCCGAAGCTGATCTATTAAAGTCAGGATTTCCAGAACTTGAAGAATACAATATTATCGAAAAGAACATAGATTTTTCAACCGGATTTGAAGAACAGGAAACGGTTTTTGAAGATATTGCAGAACAACTCGGCAAAACAAGAAACCAGGGTAGAACCGCTTATAAAAATGCACTAAAAACATATAAAAAGACAATCAAGAAAATCAAAGAACTTTCAAGAGACTTTTTTAGAAAACTTGATGAAAGTGAGTTTGGTGTTGTGCTTTTTGGACGTTCATATAATGCATTTTCATCTGACGCGAATATGGGTATACCTGAAAAACTTGCAACAAGAGGTATTCCCGTTATTGGTTTTGATTCGCTACCTTACGAAGATGAACCGGGATATAGAAATATGTACTGGGCCTGGGGAGAAATGATTCTAAAAGCAGCAAGATATGTGAAAAAGAATAGGAGATTATTTGGTTTATACATAACAAACTTTAGTTGTGGTCCCGATTCATTCTTAATCTCATATTACAGGGATATAATGGGCTCAAAACCATCCCTTGTGCTCGAACTGGACAGCCACACAGCAGATGCTGGTTTGGAAACACGTATAGAAGCATTCCTTGATGTTGTAAAAAGTTACATGAGAATAAAACCTCCTTCTGAAAGACCTTATGTAAAACAGCCTGAAATATCATTAGAAAAAGGTAATTTGAGAATCAAAACAGCATCCGGTGAGAAATTCTCACTTTCTGATCCAGGAGTAAAAGTTCTATTCCCAACTATGGGAGAATTTGGCGCAAAAGCTCTTGCTTCCGCATTTGAATTTCATGGAGCTAAAACGGAAGTTTGTCCTGTACCTGATATGAATATATTTCAAAAAGGCAGAAGTAATTCATTATCAAAAGAATGTCTTCCTTTACAATTAACACTTGGTAGTCTTGTGAATTACCTGGATGAAAATAAAAATGAAGACAATGTCATACTATATTTCATGCCGGAAACCATGGGGCCGTGCCGTTTTGGTCAATACAGCGTTTATATAAACTTGTGGCTGAAGCAGAACCGAATAAAAAATACAACCCTGTTGAGTCTTAACTCTGAAAATGCATATGCGGGACTAGGAACTACATTTAAACTAAGATTGTGGCTTGCCATTATTATCTCAGATGTGTTTCTCGATGTTGAACACGCTCTGTTCACACTTGCCAGGGACAGGAATGAAGCAAGAATAGCAATTGAAGAAGCAAAAAGAATTCTTTTGAGCTCCCTTTCCCAGGACAGAATGCAGCAGGTATATACAAAACTGGAAGAAGCTGTTTCGATAATTGGCTCTGTTGAGAGAAAAGCTGAATATGAAGATGCTCCAAAGGTATTGGTAACTGGAGAGATTTATGTTAGAAAAGATGAATTTTCAAGAAAAAATCTTGAAGGATTTTTTGCAGATAATGGCATCATAACTCATGTTTCGCCTGTACATGAGTGGATTTACTACACAGATTATCTTTTTCTGAATAAATTGACATCTCCCGATTCCACATTCGCTGACCGATTGAAAAAAAAGGCAGAAATTCTTGTAAAAAAACATGTTGAAATGCGTGTAAAGAAGATCTTTGAAAAAACAGGCATATATGAAGCTGAACCTGTTGATGTAGAAAGCGTAATCGAAGCCGCGAAAAAACATCTACATCCAAGACTTACAGGAGAGGCCATTATTACCATAGGTACTGCTCTCTATGACATTGTTGACCGTTATGAAGGTATTATCTCAATAGGACCCTTTGGTTGTATGCCAAGCAGGATTGCTGAAGCCATAATTAAAAAGGGAGTAAACAGTTTGAAGGAAGAGGCCGAAGGAGTAAAATCCAAGGTTTTCGAAACCCTCGGTGATGTTCCCATAATGTATCTGGAAGCTGATGGGAATCCTTTCACTCCTACAGTTGAAAACAGACTTGAAGCGCTCATTGTGCAGGTCCAAAGATTAAAAGAATTTCTCAAAGTTACATCGGGGAAGCAATAGAAAACGAGATCCGAGACTCGAGATCGGAGATCGGACGTGAACCGTGAACCGTTGACCGTGAACCGATTGGTTCTAATGCCCTCTTGGGTGAGGGCTGCCGAAGGCTGGGTGTGTGCATTTTTTTAAAGGCAAAACACGTTGTGCGATAGTAGGTTGTGGGTTGTACGGAAAGTTCAAAACACAAGAAAGACCAAAGGGACGAGAATCCGAGACCTTATAAAAACCGAGTATAGGATCTGGTAAACCAAAGAAGCAAACACCTCTCCCCACTTCGTGGTACTCTCCTCAAGGAGAGATTTAAAACGCTTTATAAAAGCAGTTTTTAACGTTTTTAGTGCCCTCTTGAGAGGGCTGCCGAAGGCTGGGTGTGTGCATTTTTTTAAAGGCAAAACATGTTGTACGATAGTAGGTTGTGGGTTGTACGGAAAATAACAATAAAAAAAACCGCTGTTGGATGCTAGGTGTTTAGTTTTGGGTTAGTTCAATAGCTAAAACCATTCGAACTATTGACCGTGAACCAATTAAATACAAAGCAAAGCACATTCCTAAATAAAGTGGCGAATGAATTGGGAAATAAGGCACATGTTCTTCTTTTTACAGTAATTGCTCCTTTTTATAATATTGCATTCAATAAGCAATTGAAGGGTTACAGGAGATTGCTAAGCGAACATAAGAAGTATTTAAGTGATGACATAAACAATGTACTGGATATTGGATGTGGTACAGGGGCGTTTGCACTGGCCTTTAAAGAACTGGGATTTAATGTAACCGCAGTGGATGCTTCTTCATTAATGGTGAAAATTGCAAAAAGAAACCTGAGTGGCACAGGAGTTAAGATATTGCAGGGTGATTTCTTTGAAAAACTACCCTTTGAAGATAACAGTTTTGATCTTTTAGTAGCCTCCTATGTTGTTCATGGTCACAAGCAATCAGGAAGAGAAAAGTTTTATAAAGAGTCAAAAAGAATTTGTAGAAAGGAAATTCTTATTCATGAATTCTTTCCAAATAGAAATCCATTAATATCATTCATAGAGTTTCTGGAAAGAAGTGATTACAAACACTTCACTGCAAGTGCATTTAAAGAGCTTAAAAAACATTATCAAGTTGTAGACAATATTCAGCTTTCGCCTACAACGGGATGGTACATTTGTCGATGCAATAACTGACTATTCTCTAACAGTCAACGCATAGACATTGTCTTCAACTTTTTCTACTTTAGCCTTTCCGAATATGCTTAAAGCCGCCATGTAGGCGTTACTTAAAGCGATACCAAGATTTATTGGAGAACTGCTTTTTAAGATCAGCTTCTTTCCTTTTTCAGTAAATTTGAACTTCCAGGGTTGTCTGTTAAGAGAAGAAGGTGACCAGCGAATAGCTTCAAGTAACTTTTTTTGACTTTTATTCAGTTCCTCAACATTTTTCTCATAAAGCACATTCAAAGGCTTCCTTTTGTCCCCCTGTGAAATATATCTGGAAATTCTGCTCTTCAAACTTTTTTTATCTTTAGGAAAACCAAAAGTAATTATGGCAGGCACATTTTTTTCAGGAGATTTTGCCATCCAGCAAGTTCCGTAATCATTAACAAACAATAACATTAATATTTGCTGTCCCTGAAAACCATAATCAACAAGATTATCGTTATTTTTCTCTTCAATTTGCGCATAAATGCACCCTGAGCCAACAGGAGTATCTGAACTGATTTTCCAGTTTAGATTGACTGAAATATTGCGTATTGAACCAAAAAGAGATTTTATCGAATCAATATCTCCCTGTGTTAAAGCTATATCCTTGTATGCACGTACAGATTTTCTCTTTAAAATATCCTGTAATGTGATTTCAGTTTCCACTTAGTCCCTCCCGATTAGTAATATTCTATCAAAAAATCGTCACATTACCTCATAAAGGTGGTTACGAGTGAAGAATTTGATTTCGCTGGTTGAATAACGTATAACCACTATAAGTCAAACAACATTTTTCTCAAAAGTGGTGAAAGCAATTGTTGGCCTATACTATAAGAAGATTGATTTTTATTCCTTTAATTATTTTTGGTGTAACTTTATTGGCATTTTCTATGATCTGGTCTCTTGGACCACAAACACTTGTTATGTCATATGTAACAAATCCTAGAGTATTGATGATTGTTCCAGAAACTGAAGAGCGTCTTATAGAAAAATACGGTCTGGATGATCCTCTACCTATTGCATATTTCAAATGGTTAAGAAATTTAGTTAAAGGCGATTGGGGTTATTCTTTCACAACCAGAGATTTTATTTACAATTCAATAATCGAAAGGCTTCCCAAAACTCTTGAATTAGTCTTGTTCTCAATTGTCTTTATTGTATTACTTGGTATAACTGTTGGCACCACAGCTACTAGAAGGTATGAAACAGTTTCTGATGACATAATTAATGGAGTTAGTGTAGTTAGCTGGTCTATACCTGAATTTATAATGGGATTGATAATTTTTGTAGTTGTTTTAAATGTTTTTCACTGGTTTCCTAAAGGACCTGTTTCACTAGAAAGTTATTATATTATCAAAAGTCCTGAATGAAACACATACACAAACTCGGTAATTATCGATTCAATTTTGAATTTCAACCCAAAAGTGCTGCTTGACGGATTAATAAACTTAATAGAACCTGCTTTAACTCTTGTAGTTATGTGGGGAGCTTATGTTATTAGAATGACTCGCGCAAGTATCATAGAAGTTATGCACAATAATTATATCAGGACAGCTCGCTCAAAAGCTCTTAAAGAAAGTACGGTACTAAAAAAACACGCCAGAAAGAACGCACTCATACCGATCACTACTGTATCAGGAAATGTTCTTGTGCAGTTAATAGGCGGAGTTGTCATTGTCGAAGCATTGTTTGATAGACCCGGTATTGGAAATATGATGGCTACAGCTGGAAGACAGCTTGATCACATAACTGTTGTATCTTGCGCGTTTGTTTTGTGTTTATTCGTAGTTGTAATAAATATCATTGTAGATATCGCATATAGCTACTTCGATCCAAGAGTTAGATTATATTAATAAATAAACCTTTTCTGTTACAGTGAAAATATAAATCTGTTAAACAGTTTACACTCCCATCTATTATCACAATAGATGGGTTTTTTTGAGAGTTCGAAATGTTCCTTAAATAATTTATAATCATTACAATTTAGCTTGTTTTGAAGTATAATTAGTGTAATTAATAAACTGGAGGCAATAATATGAAATATCCTTTTGTGATTATTCTTATTTTACTAATTGGTATAAGTGCATTCTCCACTGGATTATTAAACAAATCAGATAAGTGGTACTCCTTTTCTTTATCGTATGAAAAAGGATTCGTTAAGTTACTAAATCATACGCTTCAATTTGGTGAAGACGGTGATATGTTTGACTATGTTTCAGAAGGCGGACAGGATATTTTATTCCCTGTTGATAATTATAAAATTGGAGTAAGACTTGGAGAAAGACATAACATTACTTTTCTATACCAGCCTTTAGAAATTAACACCAAATTTCTGCTGGAAGAAGACAAGAAAATTGACTACATTGAGTTTTTAAAAGATGAATCATTATTAGCTAAATACAGCTTCCCTTTCTGGAGAGTTAGCTATACTTATGGATTAATCAATAGAGATGATTTCTTACTATCAATTGGAGTTTCATTACAGTTAAGAAATGCTTCAATCTCTTTTGAAACAATTGATGGCAGCAAATTTGTAGGCAATCAAAATCTTGGCCCTGTTCCAGTGATTAAGTTATACAGCAAATACATTTTTAATAATGGACTCTATATTGAAGCAGATGTAGATGGATTCTATGCTACATCAAAATGGTTTAATGGCGCTGATTATGATTTCACAGGATCTATATTGGACGCAAATTTAAACCTGGGATTTATTCTTAGCGATTCTTTAGATACATACATTAACCTGAGATATCTTGGTGGAACAGCTGAAGGCACTTCACAGGACACTGAAACCTATTTAAGTGATGGTTATACAAGCAACAACCTATCCACCTTTATTTTGAGCATAGGCTTTAACGTTCATTGATTTAAAAAAGAATCATTCATTGACCTGGCTTATGCCAGGTTTTTTTATGAAAAATGTTTCTTATTCATTTTAATTATCAAAAAACAAACCTGTAATTATTAATTTTTACTCATAATGCTTTAATTTTATAAATATTCTTCAATTTTTTATTTGTTCTATAATTCTTATCTTCCTTCCAGAATTGTTTTTTAATGGCGTTTACAGACGCTTATTCTCGTTCTGTTGTCATTCTTTTCTTGAATATTTTCAATTATTTTATAACTTTCTTCACTTTTTGCTTGACATTATTAAATTTAAAGTGTATATTATAAATAGAAATCAACGAAATGTTTAGGAGGGGTTGAAATGTTCAAAAGAAAATTTAGAAATTACAGCAACATCGAAAGAATTATTGAGTCCCAGAAGGAAAAAGTTTATTCGGATCTCCTCATCAATGTAAGAGCTTCTGTGTGACTATCCTTATTTAAAAGGGGGGTTGCAATATGAAAGAAAGAGAAAAGAAGATCCATTTCAAGGAAGTAGATAATATTTTGGAAACAACTAGAATTGATACGCTTAAAAGAATTCACGTTTACAGGTAATAAGTAAAACTTTAAAGGAGGATGATAACGATGAAAAGATTATATAGAAATGCCAGAGATATGGAAAGAATGATTGAACAGCAGAAACTTAAAGCACTGAAGGATCTCTTTTGGAGAAGCTGAACGGTACCACCAAAACTTTTGGCACCCAACACGGGTGCCTTTTTTGTT
>JAYEJL010000113.1:0-2115 GCA_034660555.1 Thermotogota bacterium | reverse complement strand
GTGCCCTCTTCTATACAATTCATGACCGACCTCGCGAAGAACTGATAGAAGGTTGGAAAAAATTAGAGAAAATTCTAGATTATATGGTGACTATTCTTCCTGGACAAGCATTTATCCACTCCACATCAGATTTAACTACAAATAATGTATTAGTGCCTATTATTGTCTATCTTTCACTCCATAAAAGTAAGTTCCCCAGTGAAAAGGATTTAAAATATGCTATTCACTGGTTATATGCTGCCCAGATATGGGCCAGATACACTGCACAAACTGACCAGCGTCTAGAGCATGATGTTTCATTGGTTGTACGTGAAGAAAGCCCATGGGAGGCACTTTGCAACCAGATTATTGATCAGCGTGGGCGTATTGAAGTCAAAGGCAATGATCTGGAGGGTCGTGGTTCCCAACATCCTTTGTATCGTATGGTCTTAATTCTTGCAAAAGCTCATAGTGCCATAGATTGGTTTAACGGGGCCACCCTTAGTACTGCACACGGCAATCCGTACTGCATTCATAGCCATCATATTTTCCCACAATCCGTGCTCTATAAAAGCAGTTATGACCCTGATAATCACCTACACCGCAAAATCGTCAATGAAATTGCCAACCGGGCATTTTTGACAGCAGAAACTAACCTTAGTATTTCTGCAAAATTACCTGAGGAATATCTTCCAGAGGTAGAAAGCCGTTATCCTGGCGCACTTAAGAAACAATTCATTCCCATGGATCCCTCGTTGTGGAAAGTAGGACGTTTTGCTGATTTCCTTGAAGCACGACGAGAATTGATTGCCTGTAAAATCAACGAGTTTCTAAATGCCCTGATTGCCGAACCTGTAGTTGTTCATGAACGGTCTATCAAGGATTTAATCACTCTAGGAGAAAGTGCCACTTTAGAGTTTAAAAGCACTTTACAGTGGGATTTAGTACAAAGCTGCGTCAACAAGAATCTCCGTCATTCGGTGCTGAAAACTATCGCATCCTTCTTGAATTCTAGCGGTGGCACGTTGGCAATTGGAGTGGAAGATACCGGAAAGGTCTTTGGCTTGGAAAATGATATGAGAACGCTTGGCAAATCGCGAGACCGCTTTGAACAACTTTTGACGTCATTGATAAGTGAACGAATTGGCCCAGAATATTCTGGTTTCATCAAAATTCGTTTTGAAAGCTTAGAAGGAAAGCAAATATGCGTGGTAGAAACAGACAAAGCAGCAGAACCTGCCTTTCTTAAGGGACCACACGGAAAAGAATTTCATGTACGGATGGGGAATACAACCCGTATGCTCGATGCTGAAGAGACTCATAATTACATCCAAATGAATTGGGAGTAGGACTTTCAGCGGTCGAGTCGTCAGATTTCAATTTGTTTTTCAACTTCTTCCCACCCGTTGTGTTGACATAAAACTTAACCATATTCGCATAATCCAGGGATGGATGTATAATATATTTGAACGGTCAGTAACCTATAGATTTTAAAAAGAGACATTAAGACTGGAAAACCATATTCATCTGGGCAAAGGAGAGAAAGAATGAAGAGAAATCCTTTATTCTTGATCGCAGGAATTGCATTATTTATAGCTATTTTGAACTTGCCTTATGGATATTATCAATTGTTGAGATTTTTCATATGTGGAGTGGGAGTTTATGGGGCATATTTAAGCTATCGGAAGAAAAACATAGCATGGGTTTGGATTTTGGGTATAATCGCTTTGGTTTTCAATCCAATACTTAAATTCTATTTTGTGAAAGAAACATGGAAGATAATTGATCTAATTGCGGGAGTACTATTTTGTGTTTATTTTGGAATTAAGAAGTGACTTTATCTTATAGAAGATGCTAAATAAGGAAGTTATAATAAACTGTCCTAACAGATTTTGTAGACATAAACTAGTTTTACCAAAGACAGAAAAGAAATTGAAAGTTACTTGTCCTATATGCGAAACAGAATTCTTTTATTGGAAGCTAAGGTGGTATTACAGGAGTTGGTTTATAATTTTAGCATCATTAATGTTTCCTCCTGTAGGGATAATACTTTTATGGGCAAGTCCGAGATTCAAAGCTCCTATAAAGATTGGTCTTACAGTTTGTTTTTCATTGATATTTTTAAATTCTGTAATA
>JAYEJL010000112.1:0-10808 GCA_034660555.1 Thermotogota bacterium | reverse complement strand
AGTGTATCGTTTTTGAGTAAAGCGATCCTTATCTCTTCTTCAAAATGACTAAATACGATTTTTTGCTTTCTTTCTATCTTTTTTCACCTCCATGAAACAAGAGAGCCACCGCAGTGACTCTCTAAGAGTTTTATTCTTCCATTTCAATTAATCCAAGAGAACCATTTTTCCTTGTGTATAAAACGTTTATTTCATCGGTATCTGCATTTCTGAATACAAAAAAGGTATGTCCAAGCATTTCCATTTGTAATACTGCTTCATCAAGAGTCATGGGTTTAATAGAAAACTTTTTCTTTCGTGAAATTGTTGGTCCCTCTTCTTCATCTTCTTCATAATCATTGTCATTTCCTGACAATGTGTCTGCAACTTCTCTTACACTGGCTCTGCGTTTAACATTTGAACGATCCTTATACTTTTTAAGGCGCCTTTCAAATACGTTTGCAAGAGCGTCAACAACAAGGTAAAAATCATTGCCTTTCTCTTCTACACGTACAACAAAACCAGATAGATGTGCCGTTAATTCAACCTTAAAAAACTGCCGTTCTTTTGATATCCTTACATCCATAGCAATAAACCTATCTTCCGGAAAAATCTTGAATGCTTTTGACAGTTTTTTCTCAAGATGGTTTTTCATTGCTTCTGTTACAGTTAGATCCTTTGCATAAATGTCGAAATCCATGATATTCCCTCCTTAGGATTTGAGCGAGTTGAAATCTTCATCGCTTTTTTTAAGTTCTTCTTTTTTATACAGTTGAGTAAAGGCAATACCGCTGATTTTTATTTCACCTGAAATTCTTTTTGAAAGTGCCAGCGGATAAACTGGCATCATTGTAAGCTTATTTATATCGACCCAGCGAATATCCACCAAAACTGGACTGCCTTTCACTTCTGGGTCATAACCTAACTCGCCAGTTCCCGAGATTTTTTCGCATCGGAAGAACAGCTCTAGAAGGTGTTCATGAATGAAATCCTGAATAAATAGAATGTTACCCGGTTCTATCTTAATATTTGTTTCCTCTTTTATTTCTCTCTTAAGTGCTTCAGGAATAGTTTCCCCTTGTTCTACCTTACCTCCTGGAAAACACCAAAAAGGCTGCCTGCTTTTATGAGCATGTTTAACGACTAAAACGCTGTTTTTATTGAAAATAACACCACGCACACTTATATGTCTCGTTTTTTGGTGCATTTTTTCACCTCGGGTCATAAAAATTATATCATTTTAAGATGCATCCATTTCCACATTATTTTGGTTATACCTTTCCTTTTAAAAATTCACGAAAGTAGTAAAAACTGTCCTTGAGTATTCTTCTTTGATTATTTTCATAATCGACATAGATTAACCCGAAACGTTTGTTGTAACCCTTTGCCCACTCAAAATTATCCATAAAGGACCATAAAAAATAACCTCTAATATCTACACCCTTGTTAATGGCATCTCTGGTTGCCTTAATGTGTTTCTCAATGTAGTCTATCCTGCGATTGTCATGTATTTTATCTTCATATACTGTGTCTGTGTCAGCCATGCCATTTTCAGTTATGTAAAGAGGCTTCTGGTTATATCTCTGGTATGCCATCTTGAGAAATTTGGTTAGTCCCTCCGGGTAGATTTCCCAACCCATTTCTGTAGTTTCAAGAACAGGATCAGCAACATCGTAGCCAAAAAATGAATCTGGTTTTTTCTCAATACGCTGTCTGGTGTAGTAATTTACTCCCCAGAAGTCTATTGGATTGCTTATAATTTCCATGTCACCTGGTTTCACATTTGGTGCGAGATTAAGAGATTCGAGGAATTTGCAGAATTCATCGGGATATTTCCCCTTTGCGGGTGGAAGATAAAACCAATCATTAGTAAATTGATTAGCAAGGGCAACAGCTTCGTCAGTAACACTGTCGTTAGCCTTTTCAACCCATGTTGAAACATTTGTGAGTCCTACCTTTCCATCTTTAACAATTTTTCTGAAACGTGAAACGGATTCACCGTGTGCCAGTAGAAGATGATGAGCAACCTGAAAAGATTTTTTTGGATCGTTTAATCCAGGGGCATGTTCCCCAAAGAAATAACTGGTATGCGAAGCACAGAAAGGTTCGTTAAGCGTTATCCAGTATTTTACCCTATCACCAAATTTTTCAAAGGCAAAAGCTGCATAATCTGCAAAATAATTTACAGTATCCCTGTTCTCCCATCCATTAATATCCTGTTGAAGCTTTAATGGAAGGTCCCAGTGATATAGTGTTATGAAAGGTGTAATATTCTTTGCAAGTAATTCATCAATAAGTTTGTTGTAAAAGTCAACACCTTTCTGATTAACTTTGCCTCTACCTTCAGGAAAGATCCTTGGCCATGAGAGAGAAAATCTGTATGCATTAACTCCCAGCTCTTTCATCATTTCTATGTCATCTTCAAAACGATGATAATGATCGCATGCTACATCTCCATTTTCGCCATTATTGATATTACCTGGTTTATGTGTAAACTCTGTCCATATAGAAGGGCCTTTACCATCTTCAAGATCCGCTCCTTCAATCTGGTAAGAAGCGGTCGTTGTCCCCCAGAAAAAATCTTTCGGAAAATCATTTTTTAACATTTAATCACTCCCTCACTCTTAAGAATTATATCTGGTATATCAGTTAATGAATATCGTGTTTACTAACCCAGAAAAATATACAAACAGAAAGGAATTTAATTACAGTCAAATTTTATCATGTGAATCATAAGACTGAAACTAATTTTCTCTGTATGCTATATTAATTACAAATAAAACTATAAGGAAGTGATCCCATGAACGCTTTTGTTTATATTGCCGATAAGAACAATCCCTGGATCAATCTGGCTATAGAAAGTGCTCTTTTTGATTTACTTAACGATGATGAGTTTTATCTTTATCTCTGGCAAAACGATAACACCATCGTTATTGGAAGGAATCAGAACGCGTGGCGTGAGTGTCGTGTTGAAAAGTTTCTCAAGGAAGGTGGCCATCTTTCAAGACGTCCTTCAGGTGGCGGAGCTGTATATCATGACATGGGAAATCTTAATTTTACCTTCATAGCTCCAAAAAGTGTTTATAACGTTCATAAACAACTTAAGGTAATAGTAAATGCTGTCAATTCACTGGGAATAAATGCAGAGTTCAGTGGAAGGAATGATATTCTTGCTGAAGGTAGAAAATTCTCCGGGAATGCTTTTTACAGTAGCAGAGGAAAGGCAATGCATCATGGAACCATTTTGATCGATACAAACTTCGAAAAGCTTTCTGATTATCTTCAGGTATCAAAAGCAAAAATGAAATCAAAGGGTGTAAAGTCAGTGAAGTCAAGGGTAATAAATCTGAAAACACTTAAGCAGGATCTTACTGTGGAGATGATGAAGGAAGCACTTATAAAGTCATTTAATAAAGAAAACGAAGTTGTATCTGAAAAAAAGACCATAAGTGATTTGTATGAAACAGAGACCTTTAAAAATTATTACGATAGATACTCATCAAAAGAGTGGATTTTTGGTAAATCTCCTGATTTTGATGTAGTGCATGAAAAACGCTTTGAATGGGGAGAAGTAGAAATTGGACTTACAATAAAATCGGGTAAAATAAAGCAATGCAAGGTTTATTCAGATGCAATGGATGCAGATACTATAGAGGGAATTTCCAGTCTGTTAAAAGGACTACCCTTTAACTCTATTTCTATTATTAGTGAAATACAGAAGTTTGACAGTAACGAGATTACTGAAGATCTTGAAGCCTGGATAAAAACATGGAAATACTAAGAGATAAACCATTTGTTAGTATATTTAAACCATAATAATTTTGGAGAACAAATATGAAAAAAGATGATCTACTTAAAAATCCTATTATTGTTGCAGTGCTTGCACTAAGTGCTTCTTTGTTATGGGGAAGTGCTTTTCCCGTATTAAAGATAAGTTATGTTGAACTTGGTATTGAAGCAAACGATGTCTTTTCAAAACTTGCATTTGCAGGGCTAAGATTCTTTGGTGCTGGTTTGTTACTTTTCTTCATTATGCGATTTATATTCAAGAAAAGATTAAGAATGAATAGAAAAAGGTTAATGTGGTTGATATTACTTGGAATTCTCCAGACATCAATTCAGTATTCGTTATTCTACAATGGGCTTGCACACACTTCAGGAATGAAATCGGCAATTATAATAAGTTCTGCCAATTTCTTCGTGATTCTTTTTGCACATTTTATTTATAAAAATGATAGGATCAATCTTAAGAAGATTTTGGGATTGGTAGCAGGGTTCACCGGTGTAGCATTTGCCAATTGGGGAAGTGGTTTTGAGCTCGATTTTAGTTTTAAAGGAGAGGGATTGTTACTTCTTTCTACAGTTGTGGCTGCCATAGGTGCCTTACTTGCAAAAAATATATCAAAAGATGTTCATCCTTTTCTTGTTTCAGGATGGCAAATGTTTTTGGGTTCTTTAATACTTATGGGAGCGGGTATTCCAAATATTCCCGGTGGATTCCTAAAATTCACCCCGTTAGCGCTAATACTTCTGGTTTATTCCAGTGCGTTATCTGCTACCGCTTTTTCTCTGTGGTATACCATATTGAAGCACAACAAAGCCGGCGAAGTAACTATCTATCGTTTTATGATACCTGTATCAGGGACATTACTTTCAGCAGTGTTCATACCCGATGAATTTTTAAATATTAAAATAGTTATCGCTTCACTTATGGTGGCTTTTGGCATTGTAATCGTTAATTACAGAAGACGGAACAGAAAGGTAGTAAAAGAATAATTTCTAATACTCTCCGGCGAAGGAGCCTTCAAATTTCAAAATGATTATTGAAAATGCAAGTAAAACTAAACCAATTATCAAATTTGTCCCAATTACAGATTGAACATCCGCCCATGAATAATCAAAAAGGATTGTTCCCTGTAATTTATTAATCAGTTGATTCATTGGAAGGCTATTACATAGAGTTTTTAGCCAGCCCGGAAATGCAGAAATAGGAAACAGGACACCACTTAGAATGACCAGAACTATTGAGAAGCCAGTAGATAAAAACTGGGCACCTCTCACAGTTTTGCTTATTGATGCAAAAAAGGATCCCAGAGCGGTAAATAAGAATATCAGTACCATGAAAAGCAGTATATCATATACACTAAATGAAAATTTTAGAAATCCCGTTATCTTACCTGTTAGAAGAAAAACTCCAAGTTCAAGAATACCAATGAAGAAATATGAGATGAACTTTGATATCATGAACTGACTTCTCGAAACATTGGCTATCTTCAAAAGATCTATCATCTCGCTTCTGCGGTCTTCCTGAATGGTCCATGTTATTCCGATTATTGAAATGAACAAAAGGGTTAAAGTTAGCAGTGATGGGAAAAGAAAGCTTGAGAAGCCGAGCTTCTCTTCTTCAATACCATCGACAGCTATTTTGGGTGCTACATAATTGGGATCTACATCCATGTTTTCCATAAAATCAGGATCAGCAACTACTGGTAACGCTTTGAATTCTCTGAGAACATTGGTCATCACCTGATATATGGCTATGGTTGTTTGAAGAGAATGCGGATTTGGTATAAATATAAGTTCTGAAGGTTTCTGGAAGAGAAGGTTATTAGCAAAACCCTTTGGAATAACAAACACTCCATCAAGATCATCCAGATGATCGTTTATCTCTTCTCTTGAAGAAAGCTCTATGATATTGTCACCTTTTAACATCGAGGTTGCATATTTGAGAAAGAACAAGCCGATGAATGTTTTGTCTTCATTGATAATTCCCAGACGAAGAGTAGTGATATCGGTTACCTGCGTAACACCCGCGGAGATGAAAGTTAACACGAGAGGTATAAGGAGTATCAAAATAAAGACTCCTCTGGCTCTAAATATTATTTTTATTTCATTCACTATCAGGTTTAAAATATTTTTTATCATGGCGGTCACAAATGAATTATATCATTGTTTGTATAGGGTTTTCATTATTATACTTCATTATAGATTACCGCTCAGAATTACTTTGTTATAGTTTAACTGACTTCGTAAGATTCTTCGGTTTGTCTGGATTAAGGTTCTCATTAATCGCTTTTTCATAACCAATAAGTAGTACAGGTATCATTCTTAAAGGTGCTTCAAAACCCTCTTTATAGGGGATGTTGATGTCGCCATTTTTTCCGATATAGATTACTCTGGCACCGGAATTCGATAACTCTTCAGATAACTCTTTTTCATACTCCGTATCCTTTGATTGAATTACGATAAAGGTCTTTTTATCAAGGGTTGAGCGAGGACCATGTCTGTATTCCAGCGGTTCATGAAATTCAACATTCTGTAGTGCCATTTCCTGAAGTTTTAATGCTCCTTCTTTTGATAAACCATACAGTTCATCGTAACCGAGGAAAACAAAATGATCGAAATTTTTAAAATCTATCGAATCAACTAAATGTATGCTATCCTTGATAATTGTTTTTGATTTTTCAACAAGAGGAATCTTTTTAATCATATTCAGCAGTGAATGTAAAATAACGATAAATGAACCTGTCATGACAACACTTTCTTCATAGGCAAAATCAAAGGTGATATGGTCGTCACAGAGTTCAACCAGAGGTGATTCTGAATCACAGGTGATAGCAACTGTCTGTATTCCATCTTTTTTCAGTATTTTTGCAGCTTCTATTGTTTCAGTTGATTCTCCTGTACGTGAAAGCAAAAAAGCAACAGATGAAGCAGGATAATCTTTGGTAGCCAGTATTTTACCTGCAGTGACAACACTGCTTCTCAATCCGTGCTTTCTATAAATCTCTGAAGTAATGTATCCTATATTGTATGATGAACCACAACCCACAAACAAAATCTTCTGTTTTTCGTAATTTTGTAATTCATTCTGATTTACCTTTTTCAACAAATCAGGTATTCTAGTAATTTCATTTAATGTTTTTGACAAAACTAATTCACCTCCATTAGCATAGTAATAGTCATATTCTAAAGTGTGAAAGTTGCGAACTTTTATAAATCGTTATACCCAGTATAGCCCAAAAAAGTAAAGAAAGGTTTTTGGTTTATTAAGGGTTATCAAAAAAAGTTACTTTTTACAAAGTGTGATATTTTAGTTAACACTAAAAATAAGTATCTAATCATTAAAAGCAATTCATTATTGGTACTGTGTTAGAATTTTTTTAGTGGAACATAATATGTGAAGCGTTACGAATAATTTTGGTATAAGGTGGTGAAAGCATTGCCTGAACTACCTGATGTTGAATTAATAAAAAGAAGATGCGAAGAAAAGATTATAAATAAGAAAATAGTTAGTGTTTACAGGAGAGATACAAAAGTTGTAAAACCTGACGAGAAGGTTTTAAGTAAATCCCTTGTTGGGCATTCCTTTAGAAAGATACTAAGGCATGGAAAATACATGTTTGTAAGACTGGGAAAAGAGACGAATTTATTGATGCATTTTGGGATAACAGGAGATGTTGTTTTTTATTCAAGCAACTCAGAAGAACCTAAGCATACGAGTTTACGCATTGATTTTGAGGATGATAGTAGTTTTTCGTACATATGTGTTAGAAGGCTGGGGAAAGTAAAACTATTAAGCGACATAAATGATTATATTTCTGAACAATCCCTTGGTAAAGATGCCCTGGAATACAACAAAAAAGAGTTTACAGATTTTCTGAAGAACAAAAGAGGAAGTATTAAAAGTGCGCTGATGGATCAAAATAATATTGCAGGAATAGGAAATATCTACTCAGATGAAATAATGTATCAGGCAGGAATATACCCTGGTAAGAGAATAAGTGACCTTAATGAAAAAAATATAATAAAGATATATTCAGCAATGAAGACAGTTCTGCAAACCGCTATAGATTCCGGGGCAGAACCTGACAAAATGCCTGACAACTATCTTATTAGAAGAAGAAAAGAAGGGGAACATTGCGGAATTTGCGACGGAAAGATCGCGAAAAAGAAAATTAGTGGAAGAACATCTTATTTTTGTACTGATCATCAAAAATGAATCTGGTTGGTGAATTTTATGAAAAATAGAAAACTGGCTGAAATTTTCAATGAAATGGCCGATATCTTGGAGTTTCAAAATGTGCAATGGAAACCACGTGCATATCGTTCTGCTGCAAGAAGGATTAAGAATCTTGATGAGGATGTAGAAGAAATCTATAAAGAACATGGAAAGAAAGGATTATCGGATATTGAAGGTATAGGCAAAAGTCTTGCTGAACATATTGCTGATTATCTTGAAGAAGGAACAATTAAGAAATATGATGAACTAAAAAAAGAAGTACCGGAAGAGTTATCTCAGTTATTGAGTATTGAAGGTCTCGGTCCCAGCAAAGTTAGGGATCTTGTCAATAAGCTGGGAGTAAAAAATATTGATGATTTAAAAAAGGCTATAAATGAAAAAGAAATAAGAAAACTTGAAGGGTTCGGAGAAAAAACAGAAGAGAATATTCTAAAATCACTGGAGCAGTACGAGCTCAGACATAAACGTATGCGTATAGACACTGCAATGAATATAGCTACAGAAATAATCGAATATTTGAAAGAAAAAGGAAATGTTAAAAAGATAGATTATGCGGGTTCATTGAGGAGAATGAAAGAAACTATCGGTGATATAGATATACTAACCATTGCACCAGATAATAAGAAGGTAATGAAGATCTTTGCAGATATGTCCAGTGTTTCAAGGGTTCAGGTGAAAGGTGATACAAAAACAACTGTTGAGTTAAAAGAGGGTGTGGATGTTGATCTAAGAGTAGTTCCGGAGAAGGCCTATGGTGCTGCATTACTTTATTTTACCGGTTCTAAGGATCATAACATTCAATTGAGAAAGATAGCAATAGATAAAAATTACAAGCTTTCAGAATACGGGTTGTTTGAAATGTCAGAAGATGGTGAAGAAGGTAAATGGATAAGCGGTAAATCAGAAGAAGAAGTTTATAAGAGTCTTGATCTGGCTTTTATTCCTCCAGAATTACGTGAAAACCGAGGAGAAATAAAACAGGCAAAGGACAATAAAATCCCCAATCTCATAACAGTTAATGATTATAAAGGCGATCTACACATGCATACAAAATATAGTGATGGAGCTGGTACGATAGATGACATGCTTTCAAGAGCCGAGGAGCTTGGTTATGAATATGTTGCAATTTCTGACCATTCTGTATCGGAAAGAATTGCCAATGGTTTGAGCATAGATAGACTGAAAGAACAGTGGGAAGAAATTGACAAAATTTCAAAGAATTACAAGATAAAGATTCTAAAAAGCGCAGAAGTAGACATTTTGCCTGATGGAAGTCTGGATTATCCCGAAGAAGTTATAAAAGAAATGGATCTGGTGATTGCTGCCATACATTCACGTTTTAAGTCATCTGAAGACGAAATGACTTCAAGAATTATAAAGGCCTTTGAAACAGGTAACATAAATATCTTTGCGCATCCTACGGGTAGAATGATTGGAAAAAGAGAAGGTTATAATGTGAACATGAAACGATTATTCAAAGCTGCTTCAGATAATAATGTTGTTCTTGAAATTAACTCAGATCCTAACAGGCTTGATCTAAACGATGTGCACATTTTGCAGGCCAAAAAATATGGAGTAAAATTTGCCATTGATACCGATTCTCATTCTCCATCAACACTTAAGAATATTATGTACGGAATAGGTATTGCAAGAAGAGGATGGCTGGAACCTAAGGATGTTATTAATACCATGTCATGGAAAGAATTGAAGACATTCTTAAAAGGAAAATGACTTGAACAATTCAATAATAATTTTATCTAGTTAAATACCATATAATCAGGCAGGTGTTTTTCCATGGAGCTTAAGCAGCTGATAGAACAGAACTACCCGGAACTAAACAACATATACAATACCTCCAGGCTTTTAATGTCTTGCGCAGACAATGCTGCTCATGATTTTTCGCATGCTTTGAGGGTAACCAAATTGGCCATGAAGATATATAACGAAGAAAATGTGGGAGATCCTTCAGTTATCATTGCCTCGTCTTTATTGCATGATGTAAAGAGAAAGGTGGAAGACAAAAAGACAAATAAACTGGATCATGCAGAAGCAGGTAGTGTTTTCGCGAGAAACTATCTATACAAACTTGGTTTCAGTGAAGATTTTATTGAAAAGGTTTCAAGCTGCATTTTTACACACAGTTATTCCAGGAAGAGAGAACCAGAATATATTGAAGGTAAAATTCTCCAGGATGCTGATAGATTGGATGCACTAGGAGCAATTGCAATAGCACGTGTTTTTAATCACAACAATGGATTAAACCGAAAACTCTACGATCCAATCTTAAAACCAAAAAAAGAGTACGATGGGGTTTCTGTAAGTTATCTCAATCATTTCTTTGAGAAAATACTCAAGATTGAACCTGATTCCTTCTGGACGGAAAAGGCAAAATTAATAGCACGAGAAAGATATGATTATACCCAAGAATTTGTCTGCAAGTTTCTTCGAGAGTGGTATTCCATAGAATAATACTTCTTTCCATTTTTTTATAGCGTTTTTCAAAAGCTCGGTATTGTAAAAATAAAAGTTTACCTGTTTGTAATAACAGTTTTTTGCGTTTGCACACTATACTGTGTATAATACAGTATAGTATAAGAAATTATATGAGGTGATTTGATGGACATTACCAGATTGATATCAGAAATGAACAGGGGTTTTATACAATTATTGATGCTTGTTATGTTAAATCAGCCAAAATATGGGTATGAAATAGTGAAAGAATTGCAGGAAAAAGATTTTAGCATTGAAGAAAATACTTTGTATCCTTTGTTGAGGCGTCTTGAAGAAAGAAAATTGCTTTCAAGTG
>JAYEJL010000111.1:0-2161 GCA_034660555.1 Thermotogota bacterium | reverse complement strand
CAAAGAAATTTGAAAAAACCAAAAACATAAAGTTTTATATTTTAGGATTATCACCAAATGCATCACGTTTATCTGTGAGATTTTGGTATATTAGCACCGTTAAAGATATCCGTCGTAAAATCGGTCAGCACTTCAAAAATTTAGCTATAACAAAAAACTATGAAAATGAACTGGAATTTCCGGGAATATGGCACCTTATTCGTGAAACAGCGGTTCAGGGTAAAAGTGAAAATATTTCACCTTTACTTGCAGGAGCTTTCATGCGCTCCATACTTACCGGTTTGATGTATCCCTCTGGAATTCTAATCGCAACTTTAGAGCGTATAAGAGCTGAGCAAAAGATAAATTATCTGCGTGCAGCTTTAATAAAGGCATATATAGTAAGAAAATCAAGATTTCAAAATAAAGAAGAAAGAGAGGTAATTGGTATGTCGCTTAACAAAGAAGAAGAAAATATCGGATATAGGTTAGGAAGGCTTTTTGCCGTACTTGAAAAAGCCCAGAAAGATGCTGTACCTGGTGCAAACACCACTATAAAAGACAGATACTACGGTTCGGCATCTACTACTCCATCGATAGTGTTTCCCCAGCTGCTGAACTTGGCTCAACATCACATTCAAAAATCAAAATATGGGATGATTGTAGACAAACAGATAGAACATATCGTGCAGGATATTCAGAAATTCCCTCCCCATCTAAGTTTGGAAGAACAAGGCATATTCGCTTTAGGTTATTATCACCAAAAACAAGATCTTTATAAAAAAATGGACAAAAAGGAGAAATAGTATTATGGATAATATAATTAAAAACCGTTATGAGTTTGTTTATCTTTTCGACGTCGAAAATGGAAATCCCAATGGTGATCCTGACTCAGGTAACATGCCACGTGTTGACCCTGAAACCAGCCACGGAATCGTAACGGATGTTTGTCTTAAAAGAAAGATACGTAATTATATCGATAATGTAAAGAAAAACGAATCGCCATACAAAATATATGTTCGAGAGAAAGCTGTTCTCACTACGGAAAGAAAAAATGCTTATAAATCTATTCCAGAAAAGGAAAAGAATAACAAGCTAAAGGCAGCAGAGCTTGGGCGTATTTTTATGTGTAAAAATTATTTTGATATAAGAACATTCGGAGCAGTTATGTCTACTAAAGAAAACAATTGCGGCCAGGTTCGTGGTCCTGTCCAATTAAATTTTTCTCGTAGTATAGAAACTATAGTCCCCTTAGAGGTAACAATCACTAGAATGGCTGTTGAAACAGAAGCAGAGCGGGAAAAAGAAAGGATGATGGGTCGCAAGCACATTGTTCCCTATGGTTTGTACAGAAATGAAGGGTATATATCTGTATTTTTAGCAGAGCAAACAAGATTTAATGAGGATGATTTAAATTTATTATGGGAGTCGCTTATCAATATGTTTGATCATGATCACTCAGCTGCACGTGGGAAAATGAATGCCAGAAAATTATTTGTATTTAAGCATGATTCACCTCTTGGTAATGCTCCTGCACATAAATTATTTGAATCAATAACTGTGAAGCGTTCAAATAATACCTCGGGACCTGCACGAGCATTTTCTGATTATCTTATATCAGTAAATAAACCAGGAATTCCGGAAGGAGTAACCTTAGAAGAAAAACTATAAAATGTACACAGAAGACGATTTTCTACAATTATCAGCTTTGCAGCATTTTGTTTTCTGCAAGAGGCAGTGTTCTTTAATACACATTGAACAGGCATGGACTGAAAATGTCTTAACAGCCGAAGGCAGAATGATGCATGAAAATGTTCATAAGGAATATAGTAAAAATATTGCTGGCATTAGAATTATACAGAATATGCCCATAAACTCCTTTGAAATGGGATTAAGCGGTAAGGCTGATATTGTGGAATTCCATAAGATAAAAAATAACAGTAAATGGACCCCCTTCCCAATTGAATACAAACATGGTAAACCTAAGTCAGATGACAGCGATAAAATACAATTATGCGCACAAGCAATCTGCCTCGAAGAAATGATAAAGGTCAAAATACCGGAAGGGGCAGTGTTCTATGGAAAAACAAGACACAGGTTCAATGTTATATTTGATAATGCGCTACGCTGTAAAACAAAGGAAACTGCAGTAAAACTACATATTTTTATAGAAGAGGGCAAA
>JAYEJL010000110.1:0-2164 GCA_034660555.1 Thermotogota bacterium | reverse complement strand
ATTCAGAACAACCAATAATACTGGATTTAATATGAGCTGCAGAATTCCCTTCCAAATGTTGATAATTATCTTTTAAAGGGATTACCTTATCAAGTTCACTTAATATATCTCTTGTAACAGCTGGGTCTGCACCTTCATTGATTGTAACTGCTGCTGTTGTGTGTGGACAATAGATTATTACAATCCCGTCTTTCACACCTGAGTCTTTTATCAGTTTCTGGACCTGTGAAGTGATATTAATACACTCAAATTGTTTATGGGTTCTTACCGGTAATGTAGGCATAATATCTAATTTCATATATAGATTTAAGATCCTTTATATTTTACACTTACTCAGGTTTAAGCACAACGGATTGGATAATTTCAAATTTACTTGAGCCCGGTGCTTGCCAAAGTAAATAACAAGAAGCATAACCTGTTTTTTCAAATATCTCCAATTTAATATTATGCCATTTATCACCTTCTAAAAATACAGAGCCTATGGTCTTTTCCGGTTCCCAATTAAAGTCATGAACCCATTCATTCAAAACTATCTTGCCATCAAAAAGTAATCTAAATCCAATATCTGTATCTTTACCAATATAATCGTCATCACCGGGCCATCTCCAACGCCAGGACTTTTTATTTCTGCCTTTCCAGAGACCTTCTTTATAACCACCTATGCAGAATTTATAAGTGCCAGATACAGATGTATGAATTTTTCCTGTCCAGCGGACATAAAAATAATCAGCAGTTATATTGGGAGCTGGACTTCTTTTTCCCCAGCGGAAAGCAATTCTTGGGTCAATCTGAACTGTTGTAGGATTCAATTGTGGAACTTTTTCTGGTCCCTCTTTATCCTCCCACGGCGAGAGATTAAAATATTCGCCTTTCAAACCCGGTTCCCCACCTGGAACATAAGGTGTCTCTTGCTCAGAAACCTGAATCAAAGTAAACACAAATATATTCTCCTTATCTTCGTTCACTTCAATAATCTGAACCACATCTTCAAATTTAGATTTGCTAAGATAAATCTCATAATTACCCGGAGAAAGAGATACCTCTTTATTTGTATAACCATAATCTTGCCTATTAATCTGTATTTTTGCATTATCAGGAGTAGATGTTATCCAAACCGGTATCGGATTGCCTGTTGATGCTGCATAAAGTCCCAACTTTGAAATTGCACCTTCTGCCTCTGCTAACATTTCCACAAAATCCTTCTTATTGATTGATAATTTACGGTATGATGCTTCTATTGCTTTTTTTTCGCTTTTGGAGCTGACGCCCTTTCCTGAAGCAGAAAAACTACTTACCTTTTCTCCAGTAGATTTTACAACCATGAAAAGAGTTAATTCAGAATTAGCTATAAATTGCTTTCCTTTAAACCCTTCAATTTCTTTTGTGTCAACAACTGAAACATTTCCTTGTAATAGCAATCCTGCTTGATTTGAAACAGTGTGACCGGATTTTTCAACTGATTTTGCAATTTTATTTTCAACTTTCGGTAGGGGCTTTCCTTTCTCATCTCTTATAGAAATAGAAAATGAAATTGAAGTTACTTCAGAAATATTGTATTGTGCGATTGCTTGTGCATTTATAAGATATTTTTTATATAAAGTTGGTAAACGAGTTAAATTAGGTTTGATTATAACTTTGCCATGACCTGGAGTTGTTGAAATTGCAGTTACCCAACTTTCAGCTTGACCATCTTCATCGGTTGTAGTTTTTTTAATTAAGGATTTATCTTCATATTCAACTGACAAAGGCATTTTGGGAATTGGAGTTATCTCATAACTGCCCGGAGCCTTGTATGTTGCAGTAAAAACAATCTGCTCAGGTAACAAAGTTCCTTCTTTTGCTTTTTGATTATTACCAGAAATTACATTAATCTGGACATCAGTTAATATTTTACGAATTTCTGATGTTAATCCAGCAAGAGTTATATCTTCTGTAATAATATATGGAATTGGAGATATTGCATCATGGAAAGCTTTTTTAGTATAAAAGGGTGTTACTAATTCCTGGGCATCAATATAATTTTCTAACCCAGCAAATATTTTTCCCTCATTAATTAAATATCTGCCATCATTTACCAATTTTAATATTCCACCCCACATTTTATCCAGTTCTGCTTCTATGCCTGCAGCATATTGGCTTTTATCTAAAACAGCAAATACATAAA
>JAYEJL010000109.1:0-2169 GCA_034660555.1 Thermotogota bacterium | reverse complement strand
TCCACTTCTTCCAAACCTTCATAAAGTCTCCTGCCTCTTTATCGAGGTCGAAAACCCATTCTAATACAAGGAGGAAAATGAAAACCGCAGGCATAGTGACAAGGAAACCCTCTAAAGAAAAACGAAAAGGTGATAAAGTGAACAAGAAGAAGCTTGCTGGAATCATACTTGGGATTGCTGGTCTGATTTTTGTGTTCTATTTTATGATGGCACTTCGGATGTTGATGACCGACGTTATCGTGCTAACAGGTGGAAAAACTACTTTCTTGTCCGAATATTGGGATGCTATTGTGTATTCTGATAGTTTAATGTTTTTGACTGCTTCTTTGATTTTTGGAATTTTAGCATTAGCCTTTCAAAGTCAGAAAAAGAGTCCATATTTTATGGGAATATCCACCATCCTAACTTCAATAGCATTTTTGCTTTCCTTGGTTTCCATGCAGGATTTACCCTAGTGTTTACCATGTATGCAATAATTCCGATGGTAATGCTATTAATCTCCACAATTCTCTTGGCTTACACAAATATTTGGAAGAAATCTTTGCAGTCTTTGATCTAGTTTCAGTGGTATGTCTTTATTTTGGGTATCTCACTGTTTATTTAGATAGATTCATGGGGTTTCGTATTTCTGATCATTGAAAAGAACTCGATAACCGCCATACTCGTTTTCATAATAACCTAGTAACTGTGCAAGCAGGTCGAAAACACCAGAACCCCAAAAACTGCTAGTTGGCTCCAGATATCTCCAAACTTCGTATCCAAAGACATCCAAAACTTTGAATACTACCCATGCATGACCCGCTTCTTCCCCGACCCCAATAATCACAAAAACATCCTCGGGTCCGTAACCTCGAGCCCTCAATAGGGTGCATAGCAGGATAGCTTGATCTTCGCAGTCACCCTTTCCTGATGTTAGGGTTTCCCTGGGCAGTTGCCAATATTCCATTTTTCCAAATAAATTCGTATCATATTCGTATTCTATTCCATCTTTCACGTGGTCGCAAAGAACCTTCCAATCTGCACGAGTGTCCCACCAAGCTTTGTCTTCAAAGATTTCATCTACTGTAGATTGAATAAAGGGATCATTAGGGGTAATGTATAATTTTTTGATGCTAGAAGAAACTGGTATTCGAGGCAGTTTTGCCGATATTTCGAAGTTATCCATGTCTGATGCGACACCACATGATGCTTGTAGACTTAGGCTTGTGGATGAGTCGTACATGACAGTGACGTAAAGTTTGTCTGAATAAGAGTCACCATTAGGGTTGATTGAAACCGTTTTCTCTATAAGCGTCTCTTCCTCAGAAGAGGCAATCAACTTGACATCTGAGGCTAAAGCGTCTCCAAGATTAGAGACAGAGTATGAAACTGTTGAATGATAACACGGAAGATCTGTAGTTGCATCTCTAACCCATTCCCCCGGGGGATTGCTAATAGCCACTTGCAATTCTACGAAATGAACTACGGCTCTCCAATCAACACTAGCGACTCCTCCTCTCCCATCAGATACTGTGCAATCAACAAGATGTTCTCCTCGATCCCTAAGCTCCGAATGATAAGCCCAACTACTTCTCGTGTGATTTTGAGTAAGAGTCTCCTGAAACACGATGTGATTTGACAATTTCCAACTGCAAGTGATATTGTCCCCATCAGGATCAGTTGCGGAAATAGAGAAAGTTAGTGTATCTCCTTCAACCAATTCAGGGTTACTATAAGAAGGATCATAAGAATCTATGCTCGGAGCATTATTAACGACGGAGGGAGTAATACCCCCTAGCTGTGAAAACAATAGAATAAGTCCAGCAACGAGACTACTGACGATCAGAACTCCAACAAGAACAACCCAAAACTTCTTACTCACTGTTTCTTTCTCCTTACGAGATTAATGATAGGCAACTCAAATATTTAAAAAATATTCTATAGAACTTTCTTTCTTAAATCTTTAATACAAATTGGGACATCTAAAACTTAATGAGGAGGACAAATTGAAATTTTCTTCTGTCCTCATGATATGTGGTGCAATTTTGACTTTTGTTCTTGCTGGATACTTTCTGTGGATAGCAGTCCAGACCGCACTAGATCCTTATCAGGATCTAGCAACTAGCTAGACACAATCTCAAGAGGCTAGAAGGTGCACGTACGGACGTGGACTTCTGGAGGAGTGAAGAT
>JAYEJL010000108.1:0-2184 GCA_034660555.1 Thermotogota bacterium | reverse complement strand
TACCCCGTTGTAATACCGCTACACCCTTCGCCTCCATCCGGCTGGGTCTAAGACTTGTCAAACGATTTATTACATGATACGTTTGACGCACTTTTAAGAACATGTGCCGTGCCCGGCACACAACCAATCACTGGAGCTAACGGAAGAAGGTCGGGGCATTTCGTACAATGATTAATTAAATCAAAGGTTTTGCCGCCGTAGCTCAGTTTAGACGTTAGCCGGAAATAGAATTAATGGAGATTTAATATGAACAAACAATTTAAAATTATTGTAGAAAAACATTCTGATGGTTATGTTGCATATCCACTTGGCTTGAAAGGAGTGGTCGTAAGTGAAGGTGATACATACGAAGAAGCCTTAATAAGTGTAAAATCTGCAATTCAGTTTCATCTTGAAACATTTGGAGATGAAATTTTTGAAATGGATGAACCAATTTTAGAAGCATTTGTAGCTGAGACTGGAGTATCAGTCAATGCCTAAATTCCCTGTTGATGCTCCGAAATCAAGAGTGATTAAGGCCTTAAAACGACTTGGCTTTGAACTTGTGAGAGAACGTGAACATATTGCGATGGTCAGAGAGAACTCAGATGGAACAAAAACCCCATTGACTATGCCAAATCATCCCAAGCTGAAAAGTTCTACATTGCGAACTATTTGCACACAAACAAATATAAGCCGAGGTGATTTCTTAAAAGCATATGAACGAGCATAGATAACGAATACTTACAACAGTGGCTAACAAAAGGATGAACTCTGACTGAAAAAGCCTGGCCGTTTTTTGGTTGCTACAAATTTTGTTATCTATCGATCTTTCTTCGTCTGTTAGCCATATTTCGTTTGCTTTTTCAGCATGTTATCCTTGCCGTTATCTGCAAAAAGGAGGTGTGTATGGAATACGTATTCACAGATTGGGACAACCGAAGCTATAAAAGAAAATCAAAAGAAAAGATTTCGATTGAAGCAGAGCATATTTCCTCAGAACAGGTTAAGATTTTGCTAAAAGAATCTGGAAAAAGTTTTGTTGATCTAATTCTTTCAAGAAAAGAAGCTGCAGCTATTATCAATGCGCTAAGTGCAGCTAATTCTGAATGCAAGTGTATTATTACAATGTGATAATTGTATATTAGTAATCCCTTTCTGGGGAGTTATTTGGAGGGCATATGAAAAAATTATTAGTAATTTTGATTTTTGTTAGCATAATTGGCGGTTGTGCTACCGCAAAGCAAACGTATACGTCAGACGGGCAGAAAGGGTACGTCATAGATTGTTCTGGTAGCGCACTTAATTGGGGCATGTGTTACGAAAAAGCAGGGAAAATTTGTGGAGAAAGAGTTATGTTGTCCTTGAAAAAAGCAGTGACAAAGGAGCGATAGTTTCTGCTGGCCAGTTTGGTTTATTCGGTGGTTCTATTAGTGAACAGAAGCATGATCATCAAATGTAAAGAATGTAATAAAGATTAATTAATAAAAAGGCAGATAATCTATGTTATCTGATAATTAACGACCAATAAAAAAGAAGAAAGACAACCAAAAGCGTAAAATGAAATATATCGAATACATCTCCTCAGCTTTCGGAACTCCCGGTCTCATTGCCTTGCTAGTCTGCCTTCTTGGTGCGCCACTCGCTTATTACTTCACTGTCAAGGCTAATAGAAGAAAAATCGCTCATGAATCCTTTAAGGAATTTGAGAAAACCTTTACCCTCGCTTTACATCATCTCAACGACACCAGGCAAACCAGCTACGTTATTGTTCATGATGAGTTCCCAAATCATGAAAAAGCCATGCTTGCTTTTGAGCATATCCTTGACGGAGAACGCAAAAGCAGATTCAAGATAAAATGGGCTGAATACAAAATTAAATGCAAAGAGATAGAACAATACGGATACTCTATTTGTTTGGGAGAGGAAGGCGGGCCGCCAACTATGGGCATTCTTGAACATATAAAAGACCGCCGCCAAGGCAATCTTATAGAAATTGAACCAGACAAAGTGCACAAACGAAAGCTTCGTCACCTTATTAATGAACTTCTTGAAATTGCAAAACATTAAACAACAGATATCGGGATAGGACTCCCCATCACTGAGGAGCCCTCCCACACCACCTGGCATACCGATCGGTACCTCGGCGGTTCGGCTGATCAGGAAGATTAACTTCCGGGTAGGAATAAACCAAGATCAAGGAAA
>JAYEJL010000107.1:0-11208 GCA_034660555.1 Thermotogota bacterium | reverse complement strand
GTTTTCTACTAGAAACTGTTGTATAATATTCTTTAGTTTCATGCCCTGTATCCCTCCTTTATATAGGTTTGTCCTATTATAGGATACAGGGCTTTTATCTTTTTACAGCATCAATTTTACGCTGTCGACAAAACCCGGTAAATTGACAAAAATTGAATTCGACCTAATCAAGGAACATCCAAAAATTGGCTACGAAATCTTCAAAGAACATAATTTTCCTTGGCCAATAGAAAAGTATATATATGAACACCATGAGAGATTGAACGGTAGCGGTTATCCCATAGGTTTAAAAGGCAATGAAATATCACTGGAAGGCAGGATTTTAGCTGTTGCAGATGTTGTGGAAGCGATGTCTTCCAATCGTCCATATAGACCCGCTCTCGGTGTAAATAAAGCTCTTGAGGAAATTGAGAAAAATGCTGTTGTCTTATATGATGAAAAGGTCGCGCAAGCTTGTTTAAAAGTTTTCGAAAAAGGATTCAAGTTTCAGGATTAGAATTTTTCATTTTGTACATAAGATCATCTGCAATTTTTATCGCTTTAAAGTAATCCTGGGCAATTCCAAAACGAGATATCCCATAAGAAATAGTTATCTTCATATTTATTTCTTTTTCAGATTGGGTTTCTAGTACTCTTGTAATTCGAGACATTACCTTATAAGCATCCTTTTTAGCAATTTTAGGCAGTATTATTATAAACTCATCGCCTCCATATCTTATAAAAACATCCATATCTCTTAAGGTAGACACAATTACCTCGCTTACAAGTTTCAGTACTCTATCTCCAAAAATATGCCCTTTTTTATCGTTGATTTTCTTGAAATGATTTATATCAAGCATAACAATTGAAGAGTTCTCTTTTTGTCTTAGATTAATTGCTTGAATCTTTTTTATATATTCATCAAAAAAATTTCTGTTATAGGCTCCTGTTAATTTGTCTCGAACAACTATTTTCTTAAGCTCATTTCTCTCTTCATACAAATTTTCAACATCTTTTTGTATCTTTATTAGCACTTCCAGCTGACTTGCGATTATAGAAAATATCTCCTTTTTGCTCTCATCAAAAACATCTTCGCCCCATGATTCAAAGGCAACCACACCCTGGGTTTTTCCAGAAATCTTCAAAGGAACTCCAAAAAAAGTTATTGGCCTGTTATCACTCATAATGTTTTTAGGCACATACGACTTTATATCGCTCTTCTTGATGTCTTCAAGATATAATCTGTTTGTGTTATTGATAATATGTCCGGTTAGTGAAGGTTCATTAAGCTTAATTTTCTTTCCAGATACTGTCTCACCTTCTATAACGCCAAATTCAATAAGAATTTCTTCTTCACTTATCTTTTTTGCTATAAACATGTGATCACAGAGTTTAAGTTCATTGTGAATAACGTTATAGATTTCCTCTCCAAATTCTTCAAAACCAGTCTTGCCTGATGTTAATAGTCCTGATAATCGTCTTATTAAATTGCTGCTTGAAGATAGATTCTGAAGCGTCTCAATATATTTTTTCTTTTTGGTGATATCTTCAAGAGTCACTGCCGCCTCGGTAACATGTCCATTTTTACTGATAGGAATACATCTCAGCTTGTAAACAGCGTTTCCATATTTACTTTTTAATTCTTCAAAATATTCTGTTCCTCTGTCAAGCACGCATTCAGCGGCGCTGCATTTCACCGGACATATGTCTTTATTTTCTTTTACAGGAACACGCTTTTCTGATACTAACTTAGAAAAAATTTCATTGCTAAATTCCAATCCATGTTCCTTACTAATAACTGCAATACCCACAGGCAAGGAGTTGAATATTCTTTTTTCAATATCTATAAGTTCTTTGATCTGCTCTCCTGAAGATATTTGATCAGTGTGGTCAAGTACACTGGTAATATAATAATTGTCGATTCCGTTAATCAGTTCCGTCCTTAATGAACACCACCGTTCCCCTTTTAATGTATCAATTCTGCAGATGCGGGCCATAGCTCTATCTGAATCTTTTTTTGCATAGCATTTACAATTATTCGCATTGCCTTGACCAAATGTACCTTTGAGTATATTTTTCGTTCCAAAAAGTTTTTTGTATTCTTTATTCATAAAAATAATATTGTCTTTATCATGAATGACAATTACAAAGGGAACCTTTTCAAGGACCATTGAATATTTTTGTAATCTGTTCTGGGTTTTTCTGTGTTCAAGCACATCTTTTCTGTTAATGTAAACTAGCCACATAAGTGATAAAAATAAGACACCGAAATAGATCAAAATACTCCAGAAATTTAGTATATTATCTTTAAAAAAGATATGTATTACGAATGTACTTAATGCAAAGGCCTGAACTGGTACAAGATATTTTCTAAAGTCTTTTCTGAAAAGTAGAGGTGAAACTACAAAAGCAGATGAAATAAGTATCAAAGCTACCTGACCTATATCATACAAGCTACTCAAAAGTATGATAATAGAAACAGCAAGCAGTAAAAAGAACATATATATAATTATAGTTTCAATTTTCTTGTTAGGCACAGCAATCACCGAAATATTTTTATAATCATTAATATTTTACACCTGTTTACTTACTTATAGATTAACGAATAAAGTAGATTTATTAATTTCATAGCAGATTAATGAGATATTTTTTGAAAATTCGTTTAAATAGCAATAGAATAATTATTCCCGTTATTGTTATCAAAGCAGTAAGGTAATCAAAACCTTCAAGACAAATTCCCAGAGCAAGACCTGCAGCAGGAGGATGTTCTGTATTAAATATTACCATCAAAAACATTGCAAGACCAACTGATATAGCACCCAGAACAGTTTGATAGTATTCATTGGTTGCTGCAACTACCCCGGAATTCACAACTAAAACGCCTATAAGATTTACCAGGAAGGCTGATAGTATACCCGTAATATTACCTCCGAGTACAAATCTTACACCTGCCGCGGAAGAATTGGGAACTGAAAACACAATGAAAGAGCTGGCACCAAAGGATGCTATCACAACAACATCAGAAACGGTATCTAAGAGCAAAAGAACGATTAATACCAATAATGTTGCCAGCAGTATTTGAATAATATACTTTTTCTTGTTACCTTTAAATCGTGAATCCAATAAACCCATAAATAATTTCTAAACTTTTTCCTCCAATTTTGATGTGCAGTTAGGACATCTTGTCGCCTGTATCGGAATACTTGTATAACAATACGGACATGTTTTTGTTGATGGCGGTTTGGGCTGTTCTTCCTTTGGTTTTTCAAGTAGCTTTGTCATCTGTCTGACTATAATAAAAATAACAAATGCTATTATCATGAAACTTACGACTGTGTTAATAAAAACACCGTAATTAATGGTTGGTGCTCCGGCTGCCTGAGCCTCAGCTAAAGTATTAAACTTCTCACCAGTTAAATAAATAGATTTGAAAAACTTACCCTACCTAGCAGTAGTCCTATTGGCGGCATTATTATGTCCCGAACAAGCGATGATACAATTTGACCAAATGCACTCCCAAGAATAAATGCTATGGCGATTTCAATGATGTTCCCTCTCATAATAAATTTCTTGAAGTCCTTCCACATTTTGATTCCCCCAATACCTTTATTTTTTTACTACAAAAGAATTATACTCTTTTCTAATACAGTCTTTGCTTATTTAAAGAACGCTGCTAACTGGTGTTTTATATTAAGCCTCAAAAAATACTTCATTTTCTATGCACGTTACAATTTTTATAATAATGATTCATTTCATTAATTACACCCCGAAAAATTTCCATCTTTTTTCCTTCAATATTAAATAAACACCGTTTTTATAACTAATAGTCATGTTTAAGAAACATACTCATTACGTTAATTCTGTTGGATCTATGTGATAAGGGAGGTGAGTAATGTGAAAAAATTCAAGATTTTTTTCCTTTTCTTTAATCATCATGTTCTTTTTACTAATCATTTTATCCTGTAATTTTACTTTAAAAATGTATGAGCTGACTATGGAAATTTCTGAAGCTGAAGTCACTACCAATCCACCTAAAGGAGTTAATGAATTTAAGGCAGATACAGAGGTATAAATAACAGCACATCCGGATATTGGCTACAAATTTGGTTACTGGGTTGGTGATGTTACTTATTCAAATGTCGTTACTGCAACCGTTTATATGGATAATTACAAAACAGTAAAAGTACACTTTAAGGTAGCAGAAGATGAAATCGATGAGATACTTGATAAAGTTGACTTAGATATACCAATGACCATAAAATATATTGATGAAATTATTCCTTTAGTAGATGATAAAACAAATAAACTACTTGACATGCTGGAAAATGGTACTCCATTAGAGCGCTGGCCTGCAGCCTACTCTTTCCAAAGGGTAACATTACCTGCAACTGTATTAGATGAACTTGAAACCTATTTAACCGATACGAACAATGCAATAAAAGCTCTGATAGCAACTGCGCTTCTAAAAAATGGTGATAATAAAGGTAAAGCGCCGCTGGTAAACTTACTTGGTTCCAATGAAATAATGATGTTCAGTGTTCCACCGAAAGAATTAGGAGAATTTGCACTTCAGATTTTACACACTTACTTTCCAGATGAATATGCTCCAGATAAATATTTCCCGCTAATAACCTCAGTTACAGGAGGTCCCTGTGAGTACAAAGTAACCGTAAAGATTGCTTTTCATGGTAATGGAGCAACGCAAACACAAATTGATTCCTGGGAAACCGAAGCAGAAGAAATCTGGAATGGTGATGAAGGTTCTCGTGAATGGGGTGGAGAAGGAGATGAAGAAGACTGCTGCACGGTTGAATTTGATTTTGTATTTGAGATAGTTACTGATGGCAATTTTCCGGAAGATGCACACATAGTTGAAATAAAAAAGGTAAATGCAGCGCATACTTCATTTGTAAATACTCCATTACCAACACCTGGTTCTACCGATACAACAACCGGTGAATTCGATAGCCTCGACAGTGGAGCTGTAGTTGCACATGAACTTGGACATTTTATGGGACTTGATGATGAATATCACTATGACGAAGATGGAAATTATGTGAACGACTATGAGCAGGATGAAGATCCTCAAAGCATTATGGCTCAAACATGGGGAAATGTTTCCGCACTACCAGAACACATTGATAAGATAATGTCGGACGCTGAAATCGAATGTGACTGCGACTATAGCATAACCATAACACCTATATATGATATTAATATATCCCCTGGAGTACATACAGTAAAGGGCGTAGTAACCAAAGCAGATGGAAAACCCGCAGAAGGCAAATCAATTGAAGTGACTGTAACAGGACTTCACACCAGAGGTCCTGATGAATTAACAACTGATCAGAACGGAGAGCTCACATATTCTTGTGCATGTACTTGTTATTTGTCATACAGGTCTAGATGTAATATCAGTGATTGGAAACTGTAATGCCATCGATGTTGTCTTTAAAGAATGGATAGTATTCAAAAACTTATTCCCATTCCAGAATGGCCTTGTGACTGGCAGGAAAATTCCCCATATGAAACACCAACTGTAACAGTTGATGTTTCCCCAACAACAGCATGGAAGGCTGACAATTTTGCTATGGAAGTGGTTATTACAAAAGACTCTACTGTTTTTGAGACCATAACAAGTACTTCAACATTTGAGATTCCTGACCTTGAACCGGGTTCTGAATATTTGCTGAAATTTACCCCACTTAACACCGATTCTGATGGTGAAGGTTCAATCATGAAAGGTAACCCGGTCGAAATTAACTTTGAAACAGCTGTCCCAACTCCAGAATATGTTGAACCACCGGAAAATATGAAAGCTGCCCTTTCAGCATCAGATACTTCCATTAGATCTCATGAGTTTGCAAAACTAATTAAGGATAATATTGTTGATAAGGGTTATAAACAAATGATATTTGCCTTTGGACAGTGTTTTGGTGGAGGTATGTTCAAAGATCTTAAAGATTTTGATGACACCCTTTTAAAATCAGCTGCAGGATGGAACGAAACTAGTTGGGGTAATGATGGTCTTGGTTATGATTACTGGCTTGAAGAGTTGAGAAAGGAATTCGAATCTGGTGATACTATTGCCAAAGCAGATCATGACGCCCATATGAATGACCGCAGAGGTCCTCATGGTGATAGAGATAATCCTCCAGGAACAGAACATCCTCAGGGATTATACAATGGAGATCAAAACATGCGACTTACAGATGATGCCAGTTCTAAACACGCTTTGTTATTCTCAGGATCAGACGAACAAAGGCATAAAGGCGATATTGAAAAATGGAAGACTACACTTACTTCGACTCCTCTTGGATTTGATGTTATCTCAGTTGTAGGAGGTACAAAGGAAGATCTCAAAGCAGCGCTTGCTTCAATAAGTTCCCAAATGAACAGTAACGAAGTTTTCTTGTTCATGTCCCCGGGTCATGGTAGTGAAGCAACTGAAATAGCTGAACAGGTTGATGTTTGCCCTGTGGAAGGAGGAGGGGTAGAATTTACACCAACAACGGAAATTCTTGACATTGCCCAGGATTCCGGACTGGAAAATCTTTACATTGAATTTGATGTAATGGATGGCTGGGATATACCTTATAAAGTTTATCTTGACGAGTTACTTATTGGAATTAGCAATCCAGAGGTTGCTAGAAATGCTTTACCAGTAGCTTTTGAAATGATTTATTGGGAAGACTTTAACTATCTGTACTTTAACCCGCTCGAACCCTGTGCTGATAGTAGGATGATTCATGATATTTATCTGGGTACAGGTGCGGTACCAACGGTTAATGATGAGTAAAATGTAATTAATATCAAAAAAGAAGACTATTTATGCCAATTTATGCTTTATGAAGCTGTTCATGAGTTAATCTTAGAGTTTCAATTTGAAAACTTGACAAAGCTTACTATTTTCTGGTAGTATTAAGAAAATTAATTATTGGAGTTGCTTGAAATGTATATTAGTAATGCCATTCAAAATTTAATATCAAAGAAGCATGTTAAATGGAGGTGCTCGGCCCTTTTAGGCAGCACATCTTAGGCATGCTGTTAAAAATAAAAGGAAAAGCCGGGCGATTATTAGATCGCCCGGTTTTTTTTATATCAAAATTCTGGAGGTGTTCGTTGTGAGAAAAATGATGGTTTTTGCAGTAATTGTTTTATTGGTAGCGGGTTTTGCTTTTGGAAGCTTGCTGGATGACATCAGAAAAAGAGGAGTATTGAGAGTTGGACAGGATTCAGGTTATATGCCTTTATACGGTACTGATATGGAAGGGAACCGCATAGGACTAGAAGTTGAAATCCTTCAACGTATGGCAGACATTCTGGGAGTAAGACTTGAGTTTGTAGTTGTCAACTGGGACGGGATTATACCCGCATTGATGACTGAGAAGTTCGATATTATCTGGTCAGGAATGACAATTACTCCGGAAAGAGCTTTAAAAGTTAACTTCAGTGATGCTTATCTAACTGTGGGACAGGTGATGGTATACAGCACAAATAATTATCAGGAACTACCCAAATACAATGAACTTAAAAATGATGACTTAACTATCGCTGTCCAGTTAGGAACGACAGGGGACGAAGCTGCTCGCAGACTGTTTGAAGGCGCAGAAATACTTCCCTTCGATTCAATGGATGAAGCTGCATTCCAGGTTGCTTCTAATAGAGCTGACATACTTGTGGTCGATTCTCTTTATGCCAGATATGTAGCCAAAAAATATGAAGTACTTGATGTAAGTAATGAATTCCTTACCGAAGAAGATCTTGGCGTAGCAGTTAGAAAAGGGGATCTGGAATTTTTATGGTGGATAAACACATTTATTAACTGGATGGATACATCCGGAATAATTGACGAACTGGAATACGAGTGGTTCGTTGAATACGAACCCCAGATGTAATTTTAAAGATTGGGTAAATATGAAAAAACTTCTTTCGAGGTCTTTAATCATAATTGTTTTGTCTGGCTGTATTGCAATAGTATATTTTTCGATGTCAAGGGTATATCCCTTTAACTGGGATGTAACAGCTAGATATTATAGGCTTTTTCTAATGGGACTTGAAATGACTGGTAAATTAACAGCTGTTTCTCTTGGTTTTGCGTTATTAACGGGAGTAGTTATTGCTCTTTTAAGAACATCGAAGATTCAGGTCTTTCAGGACCTCGGAACTATTTATGTGTGGTTTTTTAGAAATATGCCACTGCTTGTAATTATTCTACTCATATACTACGGTCTGGGATCTGTGTTTTCAATTGACAGATTCTGGGCTGGTGTTTTTTCACTCGCGTTTTTTGAAGGAGCGTATATAGGAGAAATTTTTAGAGCTGGTATTGAAGCAGTTCCAAAAGGTGAGATTGAAGCCGGAGAAGCCATGGGCCTTTACTCATATCAGGTAACTCTATCTATTGTTTTTCCACAGGCATTCAGGATATCCATTCCACCGTTAATAGGACAGGTGTGTTCATTAATAAAAGATAGTTCACTTGTTTCAGTAATTGCTTTGGGAGATTTAACAATGAGAGCAAGACAGGTGGGTACACAAACCCTTGCCAGTCTTGAAGCATATTTAATCCTGGCTGGAATATATCTAGCAATGACATCGATTTTGTCCTATATTGGTAGAAAGTTAGAAAGGAGGCTAGCAATTCTATGAAAGATACAGTCCTTTTAATGAATAACATATGTAAATCATTTGGAAGCACCTGTGTATTAAGAAATGTTAGTTTTAAAGTTAATAGGGGAGATGTGCTTGTAATACTCGGTAGATCTGGTGCTGGAAAGACTACTCTTCTAAGAACGATAAACTATCTTATTGAGCCAAATTCTGGAGAGATTTATTTTAATGATACCAAGGTTATAAATAATAGACAAATAATACGATCAGTAAGGTCAAAGATTGGTTTTGTCTTTCAAAATTTCAATCTTATAAGTCATCTCAGTGCAATAGATAATGTTGCACTTCCCCTCGTTAAAGTTAAAAATATGAACTGGCGTCAGGCTAGAAAACAAGCTGAAAAAGCTTTGATTGATGTTGAGCTTGCTGATAAGACTTTGAACTATCCCTCTCAACTTTCTGGCGGACAACAACAAAGAGTAGGCATTGCCAGAGCCCTTGTCATGGAACCCGATCTATTACTTTTTGATGAACCAACATCAGCGCTGGATCCTTCTCTTGTGGGAGAAGTGATGAACGTGATGAGAAAGCTCTCATTACTGGGAAAAACAATGATTGTTGTTACACATGAAATACGATTTGCTGAAAATACCGCCAACAGAATAATTTTCATGGAGAATGGGGAAATAATTGAAGATACTGATCCTGTTTCCTTTTTTAACTCTAATTCTGTTGAAATCAAAGGCTTTTTGAATTCAGTAAGTGAAGCAGTTTAGCTACTATCATTATCTATTTGCTCGAATTTTTCATCAAAAAAGTCGACTGGAAACTCAAATTCATCATTTTGAGTAGCTATGTCCTTTTCTTGAGAAGCGTCCCCGCTTTTTTCTGTAGATTTTTCTTTTTTTCTTGCAGTAAGCGCTGGTGTCCCGGATAAAGTAACAATCAAACCTAATTCTTCTTCAACTGTACTGAATGATGCAGTGCTAACTTTGATGCCAAGAATGCTATTTGCGCCAATTTGATATGATTTATCTTTGAGATCATCGAGTAATTTGTAATAGACACCTTCCATTGCTGAAGCCACTATTTCATCGATGTTTTCATCAGGATCATTTCTGTAATTATCGCAGGCTCCCAGATGAATTATTCCCGTCGTTGTAACCATTTGAAAATATCTTACTACAGGTATGCCCGGATTTTCGACATTCAAAGCAAGGACTTCAGGGGCTTTGCCATAACTTTTTTTACTGACTGACTTTTCTTCAAGTTCCTTCAGCTTTGCAGCACATTCAAGACAGTACCATTCGCCTCTTATCTTAACAGAATTCTTTTTATCTATTTCCTGCCCACAGATAGTACATTTCTTCACCATAAGAACACCTCATTTTCCCTATTAGCCAACTTCACCGTAGCTAACACATCCAAATACATCAAGACCAGTGTGGCACATAAGCACAGAGGGCAAGCTAAATGTAATGAACTCAGGGACCATATCAGCAATTTTACTCACTTCACTTTTTAACCTCTCTTGAAGCTCTAAAGCATAGTCTTTCATCCTTTCATGCCCTAAACCTATGGCAATTTTCAAATTCGTTTTTCTATGCTCGATATGTTTCATTGTGATGTTCACCATTTTGCTAATTAATTTGCTGGATGTCCTAGTTTTTTGAAGTAATTGCAATTCTCCATTATTGCTAATGTGAAGAAGAGGCTTTATTCTTAACAAACTGGCCACAATTCCCCTATATCTTGGTAGTCTACCACCATTAATAAGTCTGGTTAAGTCCATTACACTTACCAGCAATTTTATGTTTTTATAGTTTTCTTTTGAAACTTCAACAATATCTTTTATACTACGAGACTCCTTAAAAAACTCAAGGGCTTTCAGAACCACATAACCTGCTCCAACAGAAACATTTTTTGTATCGATTACATGGATTTTCATGTCATCTATCGTTCTTGCAACCATTTCCACTGAATTGGTTAATCCAGATAAGCCGGTAGAAGTTCCGAAATATATGACCTCGTCATATCCTTCTTTCTGAATGCTTCTTAAAAAATCTTCAATGAAACCCGGAGAGGGAACAGCTGTCTTCAAATCTGAATTTGGATCATACATTTTTATAAACTCTTCTGCTGTAATGTCTTTGCCATCTATATACTTTCTGTCATCTATATATATAGGTATGCCAAGTTTGAAAATTTTAATACCATATTTATTTTCTGTTTTTTCAGGTAATGTAATTGCATTATCTATTGCAAATGCAATCATCTCTTTCACCTCTTGGCTTGTTACAACAATATTTTACCAAAAATATCTATTTATTCATTGATACATTTAGTTATTTAGGTTTTATATCGAGCAAATATGATATAGAATTTTATTATGCTTTATGAAATAACATCACAAACAGCGTTAACAAAAACCGGAATATCTGTAGCAGAATACGCTATAAATCCATATATTGGTTGCGGATTTGGCTGCAAATATTGCTTTGCTCAGGTTATAGAAGCTTTTAAATACAGGAATGGAATTTGGGGCAGAGATGTATGTATACACAAGAACATACCAAAACAACTAAACAAGGAACTAAATAAAATTTCTTTCATCTT
>JAYEJL010000106.1:0-2199 GCA_034660555.1 Thermotogota bacterium | reverse complement strand
GACACTAATTAGGTGGTTCTTTGCTTTTGTTAAATTTTCGTTTCTAATTTCTCCACTTAAATCATAATTAAAAAATTGAGCGAGATGTGAAAGAATGTTTGACTCTTCAATTAGAACTTGCTCAGCTTATACTGAGCTAAAGCGATAAAATCAGAGTATGGCTTTAAAAATCTATTCCTATAAAATTCAAAAAATTCCTTTTCATCCATTTATTGTATCCATGAGCTGTAAGTAAGTTACCCCGCCTTAAAAGGCGGGGTTTTGGAAAAACCTATTGGAAGGCGATTGCATCCCCTTTAACCCCGCTCCGTATTCATAAAAAAGGTTTTACTTAATTAAGTAAAACCTTTCCATTAATTTCAACAAGTAAATAAGTGAGTTACATGTTTCTTTTAAGAGGCCATTCTTTTTAACGCCTTATCAATCTCTTTATTTGAATCAACCTTCCTAAAAGGGAATATACTGCCCCTGCTACTACATAAATTGGTATCAGCACGCTTAATCTCTAGCTTACGCCTTAGTGCGTGTTCTACAAAATTGTTTATTTCAGAAATGCAGTTAAAATCTCCTGGATCCTTTTTAAAAATAGTTTTAAAAATTATGCCAGCCATAATAAGCCTCTCTACTTTTTTATTTATGTAAAAAAATCACCGCTAAAATATATTTATAAAGAAAAGTCAAAAAAAATTAGATTTTATTTGATGGTTTATTTGAGACTCACATTAGATGAATTTTTACTCTGACCCATTTTTGTGACAAAAAAAATGCCTCAAGAGAATAATTATCTCATTGAAGCACTCATCATCTTTTTGACCTTCATTTTCATTCAGGATAGCTATTTTAAGCTTTTTAGATTATTGATTTTTGGTTAAATACCATCTCTTAAATCACCTGTCAACAAAAAAATAAGGGACACAAAAAAAATAAGGGACGTTTTACGGTAGAGTAGAGAGTTGGCTATCGCCACCGTAGGCTTGACTTATCCGTTTCCGTCCCTTTCGTTTGACGGTGCCTAAATGGCCGTGCCATAGCAACCTTCACCAGCCCTCCCTCATCAAACCGGGACGAGATAGGGGACGGGAGATAGGGGACGTTCGGACGGGAGATAGGGGACATTCTTCAGTTTATAAGTTTCTCATGCCTTTGTTGTTTTTGTGCTGTTGCCAAGAAAAGCCCGTATAGATGTTTTGAAGTTAGTCGGGGTGAATTGAAGCTCCCCGCAGCAAGCTGCGGGGAATCTTCGACCGTAAGGAAGTTTGTCATTTTCGGATTCGCTCGCTAACCACTCGGCAAGCTGTGGGGAATGCGCTCGCTTTTGCGGTTCAGGTGACAACGATTAAAATCGGTTGACATAAGCACAAATGCAGTGTACGCATAAAGTGTACTATTAATTATGGAGGCTATTATGTTGGAAGTCAATGTTAAGGACGCCCGTAGCAATTTTAGTTCATTGCTTGATAAAGTTGAACGAGGCGAGGAGATTATTATAAAACGTCGTGGTAAAAAGATTGCCTGTCTTGTTTCATTAGGTATCAAAGACCGGCTCCCAAGCCTTAATAAATTTCGATCTTCAGTTAAGATAACCGGAAAACCATTGAGCAATGTTGTGACTGATTTAAGAGATGTGGAGCGGTACTGATGGTATATTTTGATACAAGTGTTTTAGTTGCCTATTATTGCCCTGAACCTATCAGTGGGCAGGTAGAAAAGAAAATAAGAAAGATAAAACAACCGGCAATCAGCCAATTGACTGAAGTAGAGCTTGTTTCGGCAATTTCAAGAAAAATCCGGGAAAAGGGTTTGTCCCGGGAAGACGGCAATAGAGTAATTGGTCGATTTCAGTCACACATTAAAAATAGATTATTCAGATGGATTCCAGTTGAGCACCAGTATTTTCAAATGGCAAAAAACTGGATCTCTCAATTCAATACTCCTCTCAGGACATTAGATGCTCTCCATCTTGCCATTACGTCTATAAACAATTTAAATTTATTTACTGCGGATTTCAAACTTGCAGAATCAGCAAGGCTCTTTGGAGTTGAAGTGGCCATGATCGAGAACACACAACATAAGGGACGTCCTTGACTAATTAGTGTCTGAACGAAAACCCACGTTTTCGAGCTGTCATTGCGAGGAGTGAGGAACGAACGACAAAGCAATCTCATTATTTTAACTTAAGATTGCCACGTCGCTTCGCTC
>JAYEJL010000105.1:0-2214 GCA_034660555.1 Thermotogota bacterium | reverse complement strand
GGTAAAGTTAATCTTTTTAAAACAAATCCGGAGTACCTTGAATTTTTAAACAAGGGTGTTGATAAAGGAGTGGCTTTAAAAAAACTTGCTGAATTCTATCCTGAGTTTCCGCTTTATATTTTAGAATAACCTTCAATCTCTTGCCAAACAACGATTTACACAGAACTCTGTGTATTACCCATCAGAAGGATTTTCCCAATTTCGAGACATTCAGCAAGTTTCCGTTGTCGTGGAGACATCCTGCTGAGAGTGATATAATCTTTCCGATGTGCAAGTGTCCCTTTAGGATAAATTATAGCAGTTTCTTTAATATCAGAAAGTTCCTTCAACAATTTTGGCAATGGTAAATTAATACCATGCTCAACAGCAACTTTACCAGCTAAAGTAGCCAAAAGCAATGCTGTTACACAATAAAATCCATGCACACGAATCTTTTGGTCAGTCCAATGATAAGCAGGTTGCCAATGCAGAAAATTAATGTTCTTCATATTTTTAAAAACATTCTCAATAGATGAAAGATTCCTGTATGATTTTACTATTTCCTCATTAGGCCAATTCACCCAATCAGTAACAAGAAGAGTTCTACCTAACCGGTTATCAGTTAGTTGTTGTAGTTTAGTATGCTCTACTTTGTAGTGTAAACGAGGAATTTCGTTTTGTTCATCAATATTAATACAAAACAAGTTTTTCATAAATTGTGCTGAAAGAATTCTCTCAACACTTTTATGAACTCCTTTAACAGTAGGACGTTTCCCACGACCATAGCCCTTGTGCCATTTATTAAGTCTCTTTTCTAATTCTAAAAGTTTCTTCTGACATTTAACAAGGTTTGCTGTTACACCCTGCAATTGTTGAGTGAAAAAACTCTCGGTGTAAACAACCACAACTTTGCACTTTTTGTCCCAGATATTTACTATAGTTGAGAAAGATTGACTGCCTGGCATTCCTTGAACATTTTTGAATTGTTTTAATGGAGTTGATAAAATATCCGGCAATCGTGTAGCGGCAAGTGCAGATATAAAATGTATTGGCGAAACAACGATTTGTTCCATAATTTCGTCAGAAGTATTCCCTCTATCAAAAACCAATGTTGCTTCTTTATAATCATTAGAGATTTTCCTATATCTGGAAATAAGATCTTTTGATAATTGTGGAAACAGACTTATATCAGGGATATTCCCCTGATATACATGATGTAATAAAGGTATCTGAAAATCGCGAGTTACTAATAACGCCAGTCCTACCTGCCGCAGGTCATTCCGTTTTGCTTTTGAATGACCTCGTTGTGGTAGATTTGCACGATTATTCGTTGTAGCAAGAAATGTGAAAAAATTGGTTGTATCATAGAGAAGAAGATGAGAATTAAAACCAAACACAGATTTGATACGAGAAATAAGTTTCTCCTGAATAGTTTCAATTGATTTTTCATTCAACATATCCATATGGTCCCAGAATCGTTGACTGGAAAATACACTTTTTGGGAATTTCCATAATCGCCGAAGTACTGTACTTTCATACCAATCACCAATTGCAAGTTTACTGCATGGGTCTAAAGCTCTGTTTAGTGCTGCAAGTAACATATAATGCCCTACGGTTGCTCCTTGCTGTCGTTTGGGAATTACTGCATTGATAAGTTCTAACAGTTCTAAACGTTGGGCAATACCAAGTAATGCAGATACGCCTCCTGCTTCGAAAATAACTGTTTCTTTTGGCTTTGGTGGTTTATTCCTTTTTGCATGTAATAGAAGACTATCCACTGTTCCTAAATATTTCTGCCAGACAATACGTGGTTTCCCATCTACACGCTTTGACACTACTGCATAATAATACGGACGTCCCTTCTTAATTTTCTTAATAATTGTTGCCATAATATTACCTCCATTGTTTTGTTTATAGGGTAATACATAAATATTATTTTGTCAAATTTATTTTTAGATAGAGATTGAAAATAAAGAAATTAAAGAGATATTTTGAAGAAGTTTATTGTTAAAAAGAAGGGTAATACATCGTTAAAATCAGAAGAACATTGCTATTCAAGGGATTACAAGATATTTTGACAGTTTGTGGAGGCTAAAGCGGAAACTCAGGATAGACTTTTTCAATTTGCTCCGGTTTACTTGTTGAAAGATTGGTTAAGAATCCAAACTCTTTTCCTTCAGTTACTTGCTTTCTTCCTTTTTTCCCCTGCTTCAAAATTAAAACACCGTTAACTTT